>NZ_JBFPEZ010000138.1:0-9393 GCF_040838225.1 Xenorhabdus sp. SGI246 | reverse complement strand
ATAGCAACTGGCCACCGGCGAGTAATACCTGAACCGATTGTAGACCAGCCCGCTCTCTTCATCCAGCCACTGGCCGGCGAATTTTAGTCCCGGATTCAATTCGGGATTTTCCCCCAAAATTCCCAGACGTAATCCGTACAAGCTCTGCGGAGGTTGACACCAGACCCGTTGTCCCGCTTCATCAAACAAGGCCAGCGGCTCGCCCGTCGGTGCACACACAGCATACTGCGTCTGAATTTTTCCTGCGAGTAGTTCACGGCGATTTTCTGGGTTCGGGGTAAAAAATTGTACCTGCTGTGTCAATAACTGCCAGCCATCAAATACCAGATGCCGGATGCAGTGCAAGCGGTTATGCCGATATTCCCTAATCTCCGCGGGTACATCGCCGTCCCACAGGTACGTGGTACGCTCACCTGACCGTTCACACGCTTTCTCCGTGCGCCGCCCGAAGGCATCGTAGCGATAGACCCACTGCTGGCCGCCCGGTGTCTGTACCCCGATAAGCTGGTTCTGGCTGTTCCAGCGGAACTTGGTGAGCTGAGCACGGTGGCCGTCCTGCCAGAGCTGCATGGCGGTCATGCGACCTGCATCGTCATATTCAAATAAATGCTGACCGAGCTGTCGTAGCCGGTGGCCTTTCTGGTAAAGCCGTTCACTGTCAATTTCATGCAAACCGTCAAAACGGCGTGCCGGGTAACCGGAGGTATCATATTGATAATGTTCCTGCAAACGATCCCGGTTGCTGACTGAAGTCACCTGTCCGTTGCCGTTCACCACATAACTTAACCATTGCCGCTCATCGTTGGCGGCCACCAGATTGAGTGCCGCGTCGTAGCGATATTCCCTGTCCAGTCCCGCCAGTGTCGGTTGAGGAATATCGGCGACTTCATGGGCTTCAAAGAATTCGGTGTTGCGTCCGGCCCGCTGAGCGGTCAACTGCCCCATCAGGGAGTGTTCCTGACGCAGAATAAAACCTTTATCTGACTGACGGTGCCATTCATGCCCATCGTCATCCCGTTCAAGGCTGAGCGTATGTTCACCGCTGAAACTGACTCGCCGCAGTTCACCGACGTTATTGGCTTCGGTTTTTACCTGCCAGCCCGGATTATTTGTGGTGAGCAGTGTTCTTTCGACGGCGCTGCTTTCCGGGTAATCACGCCGGATGTCGCCGTGCGCCTGCGTTTCTTTCACGATGCGGTCTTTCTCATCGTATTCGAATGTCAGTGGTGTACTGTCAGGTGCCGTGACTGCCAGTAAACGACCCAGAATATCGTAACCGTAGGTAGTAGTGCCTTCGGGCGTGTGCATGGCGGTCATGCGATTGGCCGCATCATACTCAAAGCGGGTGATAGTGCTCAACGCATCCCGTTTTTCAATGCAGTTGCCATTACCGTCATACGCATAGTGCCACTGCGTACCCGCATAATCGGTTTCAGTAATCACCCGTCCGTCAGCATCCAGAGTATAACGGTAGCTTTCGCCTTGCGGATTAATGACGGCCAGTAATTGCAGACTGTCGGGATCATAACGGTATTGCCAGCGATTTCCTTCCCCGTCGACACGTGCGACAGGCAGATCAAACGGGCCGTATTCGATATACCATTGCACGCCCCGGGCATCTGTCCACTCGGTCAGGTTACCGTGGCGGTCATGGCGAAATCGTTCCAGACTGTTGTTCGGGCGATCGCTTAACGCCACACGATGATGGCGATCGTATTCCCACAGCCACAGTGCACCGCCACCCGAGGCCAGTCGCTGCAAGCGGTCATGGCTGTCGTAGCCCAGTCGCAGGCTGCGGTGTTCTTCATCAAACAGTTTACTCAGGCGCTGATGGTTGTCATATTCCCATGTGCGTTTATGCCCTTCATCGTCTTCAGCCGCGATAACCAGGCCGAATTCATTACGTGTCAGCGTGGTTTTGCTGCCATCGGGGGCGATAAAGCACTCTGTATTGCCATTGTCATCGTATTGCTGCCACCAGACACGACCGAGGGGATCGGTCATGCTGATAAGGCGGTCAGTCTCATCGTAGTGATATTGCCAGGTTGCGCCAGTGGTGTCGGTAAAGGCCGTCACCAGCCCGGTATCCGCCAGATAATCTAATGTCAGGGTTTGCCCTTCCGGTAAAATCTGCTGACGCAGGTTGCCCCATTCATCATACTTATAACGCGTGATATGCCCGCACGGGGTTTCGACCTGGGTGACCTGTTGCTGGTCATTGTAATGCCAGAGGGTGGTATGACCTTGTGGCGTCGTTGAACGGGTGATGCCCGGTTCATAAGTCAGTTGTACCGGGTAGAACCCGCCACTGCCGATGCTGTGGATGCAACGACCTTGTGTATCATAGGCATAATCAACAGCAGTCTGGTCGCCATCCGACCAGCGGCTCATCAGTCCCTGTTCGTTATAGTCATAGAACAGGTGAAATTGCTGGGTGCTGTCTGCTTCTGCCAGCCAGCCATTCTCGTGATAGCCATAGCGTACCAACACGTCATTCAGGTCATTGTCAGTGCGGCGAATATCGGCCAGCCGGCCATCATCACGGTAGAACAGCCACAGTTCCGGCCCATCGCTGTGGGTGACTTTTTCCAGTTGATGGATGTCGTTATAGTGAAAACGCACGGTATTGCTATTGCGATCACGGTGTTCCGTGAGTAACCAGCGTTCTACCGTCTTCTCTTCTGTGAGCGCTAACCGGGTGAAGTATTTGCGAACCGGATTATTGCGCTCGGTCAGGACAAAGCCCTGTTTTTGCCGGCTCAGTGTAAATTCCGGGTGTTCCGGGTTGATGCTGTGGTCAACGCTCCGGGGCAGGGCGAAATGCAGGGAAGCGCCTTCCAGCGTCAGGATCTCCACCCGGTCGCCGGTCACGATAACGGCCTCGGAGAAGTTGTCCAGCCAGTTTTCGCCAAGCAGGCCCCGCAATCCCGGTGACCAGCTGCGGGTGAAGGTCAGGGGTATCGTCTGCCCCAGTTCAAATTCGGTGCGCTGGTCAAACAGGCTGCCGGTGGTCACGTCTATCGGGTCGCCCGTGAAGAATTTTTTGGTGGCCTGAGTGAAACGTTTAACCCCTTTATTGGCTTTAAATGCGGCTTTGGCACAAATCAGTCTGCCCTTCAGGGCACCACTGGCTTTTCTGGCCCCCAGCTTTGCGCCGGCCAGCACCGCCTGCCGGCCGGTTTTGGTCAGCAATTTCCCCACGCCTTTGAGCAGCCCGCGCGTCGGCGGCACCAGAAATTCCACCGCCACCAGTAACGCCCGCTGCCAGCCGGAGAACTCTTCTTCAATCTCAAGGTAAGTCCCCTGACCGGAGCCGATAAAGACTTTGCTCGCGCCCCCTTTGATGGCCGCACCACAGACCAGCTTGTCGCCGACCCGCGCCGCAGGCTGGCCGTTGATAAACACGGATTCACTGCCCTGCGCTATCAGGGGCGGGGCGGGGTGTTTGCTGCACGCCGCCATATCGACGGTGGCCCGTGCTGCGGGTTTTCCTTCAATGATGACGTTACCGGAACCACTGCTCAACACCCCGTCCGGGGAGCCGAAGCTGTCGATAAAGTTTGTCACGGCTGAGCTGGCTGCCGCAATGGCATCGCTGGCCAGATAGGTTAATCCGCTGCCGGCGGCTGCCACAATCAGCGTCGCCCCTAACCCGCCGGTGCCGGCAACCAGTAACCCCACGGCCCCGAAAATCGCGGCGCCAATCAGGGCACCGGCTACCGCCCCCATCAGGGCACCAAAGAAGCTCTTATGCTGGATGGGGTCGCCCTGGCGTGCGGCTGCTGGCCCTCTGGCACCGCCGGCAGGCGGCAGGGGCGGGCGGGCATGAGTGGCCCCGACCCGGGCAATCCGGGTAATAATTTCATCACCTAATCCCATATCGGCCTCCCTTATGTCGCCTGAAAACTGCTCACCACGGCCAGTAAGGCTTCCCGCTGCCCGCTGTTCATGGGTTGTGGCGAGGTCAGGTTAAACGCCAGCAGCTGACTGCCCCGGATTTGCAACACCACCGTCTGGTGCATTTCTCCTTCCGGGCTTTGCCACTGGTAATCCAGTCGCCACGCCGGGTCACCGCTCAGTTCAATTTGTAACCGCTGATGCTCCTGATACCCCGGCAGGTGGGTGACAAACTGCGCCAGTGTCTGTTCATAATACGTCTGGCGGTCAGTGCCCGCCGGCACCGGGGTGCGGTTAATCACCAGATTGACGCCGCTGTCATCCGGCAGCACAAACACGTGCATCGATTCATCACGCCAGCCGGCTGGCAGGGTCAGGGTGCCTTCGTTCATCTGGTAGGGTTGTGTACTCATGGTTTTCCTTTTCACTTTTTTTACAATGGCTATGCCGCCCGCGGCAAAAATCCGGCGAAGCGGGTGTTAGTCTGTGATTGGCCAGCCCGGTATCAGTTCAGGGTGATGACCTCTTGTCCGTTCACAATGACGGCCTTACCGGTAATATGGATATTGCCGTCGGCATCAATCGCGATACTTCCTTTGGTGTTGCCGAGGGTGATACCGCTCTCGGTGGACTGGAGGGTAATTTGTCCTTTGGCACTGAGTACGCTGGTTTTTTCCACGGTGACCTGCCGTGTCCCGATGCTGCTTACTTCCATGCCGATGACTTCTTTATGCCGGTCAGCCCGCACGCTGAGAGCCTGATTGTGCCCGACACTTTCGGTATGGTCGTGCATCACGCGGGTACTGCGGTCGTTCAGTACGGTGGTATCCATGTCTTTCTGCGCATGCAGTGACAGCTTTTCACTGCCTTTCGCATCCTCGAACAGCAGCTCGTTGTAGCCTTCGCCTTTGTGGGTTTTGGAGCGAAACGCCATCTGGGTTTTGCTGCCCGGCAGCCCGCCCGGTGGGATATTGCTGGCGTGGTAGGTACGCCCGGTGACGATCGGTTGATCCGGGTCACCATGCAGAAAATCCACGACCACTTCCTGCCCGATACGCGGAATAGCCAGCATGCCCCAGCCCTGACCGGCCCACGGCTGGGTGACCCGTATCCAGCACGAACTCTGGTCATCACTCTTGCCGTAGCGATCCCACGGGAACTGGAGGCGGATACGCCCATACTGGTCACAGAAGATTTCTTCCCCGGCCGGGCCGACTACTTTGGCGATCTGCGGACCATCGATAACCGGTTTCGGTAGCGGCGTCGGGCGCCAGTGCTGGTTATGGCGGATAAAGTGGAACTGGCTGTTCAGGGTGGTGCCTGTGCCGCTGTTAGCAGTTTCGAGTGCCTGTGGCTGGCTGCCGGCATGACTGGCGCTTACCACCTGCCAGGACTGGTTCAGATCTTCACGCGGGTGGTTGTACAGGGTGAATAACCGCCCTGGTTGAATAGCAATCGCGTGACCGCTGCCTTGCCCCGTCACGGCATTGTTGCGCAGTGCTTCCAGACGGTAACGGGTGAAATCCTTACCGTGGGTCTCATCCTTAAAACGGCCCGGATAGTCGTAATGTTCGTAATACAACTGCTGGAGAGTATCCTCCTTCATTTGCTGGCTGAATTCGGCCGGCCATGCCGGGTTTTTGAAGGTGTAGTCTTTGAGTTGCACTTGTGCCGGGCGAACCTGTGCCCGGTGTGTCAGGTTGCTCACCGCCGGCTCTCCCAGCGTACTGGTGTCACCCGGCTGGTAGGGCAGAACAATCCCCGGAGGTACGGAGCCGGCGTCATCGGCAAACACCAGCGTATTGCGCCCGTTACCGCATTCAAAAAAGTAGAAGATACCTTCCTCCGCAGTCAGTCGTTGCAGGAAAGCAAAGTCACTTTCCTGATATTGCACACAAAACTCCCGTTCAGGATGGGCATGGCGCAGACTGAAGACGACATCGCGAATGCCGTGCTCTTTCAGAATCGTGGTGATAATGGCTGCAATGTTCAGTTGCTGGAAGATCCGCGAATTCTGGCGCAGGGTGGTGCGCCACAGATCCGGGCGAATGCTCATCCGGTAGGTGGTTTGGTGCAGTCCGGTATTGCCCTGTTCAAAGCTGGCGACGATACCGGTAATACTCCGGCTTTCAATTCCATCCTGTGTGATCGTCAGGGTGGCGGCGCGGTCGAGTACGGCCGGAAAGTCGATGGCCGGGTCCGCACTCGCCAGCCCGACCTCCAGCCGGAACGGCTGGGAAAAATGTTCGTTCAGGGTAAAATCCGTGACGACAAAGGTCTCTGGCGCCAGACTGCCCGCCGTCAGGGTAAATTGCAGGCCGCTGGGGAAGTCGCCACCATTCAATAACTGGCTGGCTTTTTGCAGGGCTTTGGTGGCCGCGCTGTGACCCCCGGCGGCTTTCTTTGCCAGCCCCTGTTCGTGCCCGACGAAGCTCCCGGTTGCCTGCTGGGCCAGCCGGGTGGCTTGTTGCCCCTGCTCAAATAGTGCCTTTCCCTGCTGAAGTTTTGCGAGGTGCTTTTTCACTGACATAGGTGTCTCCCTGAGATGATGACGGATAATGTGATAACCTGACAGCGAGGCAGGCCATCACGTTCGGGCACAACATTAAAATTCGTCCGGCGTTGCCTCTGACAAATGGGATAATGAAAGGATCAACGGGCTGTTTTTACACCGTGACCCTGAGATAATGTGAAGAAACGGTGATACCGGAATATTTTGGTTAATTCATGAAAAATAATAATGAGGGGAAATGATAAATAAGGGCTAAGTGAAAACCAAATGAAATCAAGTGAAATAAAGAAACACACCCAACAATGACAACATAAAAAGTTAAAATCATTGCGTCATTAGCGCAATCCACTTTGTTTTTCTCTATAGTTAACGCATTATTTTGACTTCTATCGTTAACAGGCAACGTGTCTGTTAATTAATATTATGATTTATAAATAAAAATAAAATATCAAGCGTCATGAAAACCATGATCATTTTCATTTTATGATAATGATCACAAAAGGTCTTTAAAGTAACGAAATCATTTATCTTAAAATAAAACACCATAACAAAAATAGCTCTTTCATGCTTGTTAAAATACAACGGCAATCATTATTTGAGATAAGCATCAATATCACGATGAGATAATTTTTATTTAAGTAATATGAAAAGGTCTTTTTATTTATTTTGGAAAGACGGTTATTCAGGTTGGTTGAAAATACGCCGTGAAAAAGAAGCCTAAACACCGTTTGACCCCGCCTGATGTAATCGCTACTATCTTTCTGTTAACTGATGATCTTCCGCCTGTAAGGATCAGCGTTAAGCGGCGAAATAAAACTCCCGTAGCCTGCAAGGGAGAGCATCACAATGCGGTACATCTGCGCACTTTTGGAAGCAGATATCATTGGATACTTAACCCTCCGTCTGATGATGAAAGTCTCCCGGTGTGATTCACCACCGGCTATTCACATAACAGGGCAAACAAGCTCTGTCTTACGTTAAACGATACCGTTTTCACCGGTACAATGTTCACCTGTGTTTTCAATTTATCACGATCAACGTCCCGAATATTGCGCGGCGTCACTTGTGTTGAAGCGCAGCGATTACCAAGTGACGTCGCCGGGCGTCAGCGTCCAGAGCGCATTCGGTCTGCCTTTACGACCGATTTGAACCCTGAATTACTCAGTGAAACCATTCAAAACAGACTATTAACAGATATTTTGTTTGATTGACGAACGAATTCCAGATCTGGTTTTCAACCCACCGCCTTAAAACAGGCTGATGCGATAAAAAAAGGAGATATGACATACGTCAAGATAATGAGGCGTTCATCCTGAACTGATCAGGCAATGAACGGGGAGCCTTCCATCGCTGTGCTCAGCACGTCGCGAGCTCCTGCAATAACTCAACACAACCTCACTCTGCTACACATTATCTGACGCATCACGGAACGGTGAACCTGAACCGACACGCAGAGATTTGTTTAAAAAATGAATTAAAACAGAGAAAAAGTGACAGGAGAGGCGGGAATGGCGCAGAAATCGGCACGGTCAAAAATTGAGTTGTTCAGGAAAGCATTTATTACCCATGCCCGACAAGCGGGTGGGAGCTTTGCCACGGTTGCCGATCGTGAACGGATTGCCCGGCAGTTCCTTAACTTTCTAAAGGATAAAGGCATTAAGCTCCGGCAGATGGACAACCTTAAAGTCAAATATATTGAACGCTATATTGCAGAGCGAAAGGCCAACCTTATCAGCCACCGGACTCTGCAAAATGAAATGTCCGTGCTGAGAAGCGTTTTAGCGCAGGCCGGAAAGCATAAGCTGGCTGATCCCGATAATACCCGTTTGAGCAACCGGGCACTCGGTATTGTTGCAATAAACCGAAAAGGAACTAAAACAGCGTTGGCACCGGCGGCGTTCCGTGAAATATTTCAGCAGGTCGAGCAAAAAGATCGGCGCGTGGCGGCGGTGATGCAACTGGCGTATGTTCTGGGGTTGCGCACCAAAGAAGCGGTGGAAGCCTATAAATCGTTAGCCACCTGGAAAAAAGCCCTGGAAAATGGGCAGACCTCTGTGCGGGTGATATTTGGCACCAAAGGCGGACGGCCGAGGCAGACGACCATATTGGATCGGGCAGCGCTGCAACATGCCATTGCTTATGCCGAGCGAGAGCAGGCAGAGCGGGGTGGAAAACTGATTGATAAACCGACGATCACGCAGGCCATAGACCGCTACCGATATATTGTCAGAAACTCTGGACTGGCGGGTAAGAATGCCCCGCACAGTATGCGCTACCATTTTGCCCAGCAGTCCGGTGAATATTACACAGCGCAGGGATTCAGTGAGCGGGAAGCGCTGGCATTGGCATCAATGGATTTGGGGCACGGTGATGGACGTGGGCGCTACATCAAACAGGTGTATTACCAGAAAGGTGAGGCGGAATAACACTATTTTCCCTGATAAAAAATAATCATCTAGATTAATCGCTACCCTGCCTGACCGTCATCTATGCGCGTAAAGCGGACATGGTGTAAGTCCAAAGTGTCTACGTTACCAGTAGTGATTCAACTATTAACTCTGAAATGTCCCGCGTCCAAGTCGACAGCAATAAAAGAGGACATTTATCACGCGAAATTAATGTAATAAAAAACCCGCACAAGGCGGGTTCATTTTATTATCAGCAGAGCTTAGCTGCTCAGACTATTGCCTTCATCGTTATTGTAAGTGTCGCTAATAATTAGCGACGCTTACAGCGCTGTGACGTTTCCAGCTGCAGGGCCTTTAGCGCCCTTTTCAATAGTGAAGGAGACCTGCTGACCTTCATCAAGCGTTTTGTAGTTGTCACTCTGGATAGCAGAGAAATGTACGAATACATCCTTGCTGCCATCGTTCGGAGTGATAAAGCCAAAACCTTTATCTGCGTTAAACCATTTTACTAAACCAGTCATTTTATTAGACATAGATACTTCCCTTATTGATGAGCCACTAAGAGTGGCGATGATG
>NZ_JBFPEZ010000137.1:0-2817 GCF_040838225.1 Xenorhabdus sp. SGI246 | reverse complement strand
CGGGCGCTCAACCGGCACCGGGCATCCGGGGTTCAGCTTTTTTAATCGCGGTGGCGCACCGCTGACCTTCGATCCGATGAACAAGCAGGATCGCACCCAGAATGCGCACTTATTGCTGTTTGGCCCGACCGGGGCAGGTAAATCTGCCACCCTGTGTGCTTCTCTGGTGCAACTGATGGCTATCCACCGACCGCGTTTGTTTATTGTCGAAGCGGGGAACAGCTTTGGCTTGCTGGCCGATTATTACGCCAGTCTGGGGCTGACGGTCAATAAAATCGGTATCAAACCGGGCTGTGGCGTCAGTCTGGCATTGTTTGCTGATGCCCATCAGTTGCTGCAACTCAGCCCCCAACACTTGTGTATTCATGAAGCCGATATTCCGGATACGGATGAATCGCAGGATGAAGGTGACGAACAGCGCGATATTCTGGGCGAGATGGAAATTGCTGCCCGGCTGATGATCACCGGCGGTGAGAAAAAAGAGGAAGAGCGTCTGACTCGCTCAGATCGCGGTTTGATCCGCGAAGCCATTATAATGGCGGCTCACATCAGCCATGAAGAACAACGTCAGATGGTGGCCTCAGACTTACAAAGTGCGCTGTATGCCATCGCCCGCAATCACCAGCAAGATGAACACGGTCAGCCCTTAATCACGGCACATCGCCGGGCACGTGCGGATGAAATGGCCGGTGCCATGTCGATGTTTACCCAGGGTTTTGAAGGGGAACTGTTTAACCGTCCCGGCACGCCGTGGCCGGAAGTGGATGTGACGTTGATTGATTTGGGCACACTGGCGCGGGAAAACTATTCGGCACAGATGGCACTGGCGATGGTCTCACTCATCAACACCGTCAATAACCTGGCCGAACGGGATCAATATCAGGATCGGGAACTGCAACTGGTGATTGACGAAGGACATATCACCACTACCAACCCGCTGTTGTCTCCCTATATGACCAAAGTGGTGAAAATGTGGCGTAAACTGGGCGCCTGGCTGTGGCTCGCCACCCAAAACCTTGCTGATTACCCGGATACCGCTGAAAAAATGTTGAATATGGCCGAATGGTGGTTATGTCTCACGTTGCCCCCGGATGAAGTGGAACAAATCGCCCGCTTCAAAAAACTGACGGAAGAGCAGAAAGCTGTCTTGCTCTCTGCCAGTAAATTGCCCCGTTGTTATACCGAAGGCGTGGTGCTGGCGAAAAAAATCGAAGCCTTGTTTCGGGTGGTGCCACCGAGCCTGTATCTGGCACTGGGGATGACGGAAAAAGAAGAAAAGGCCGAACGGCGGGCGTTAATGCGCGAGCACCAGTGCAGTGAACTGGAAGCGGCGGTGTTGGTTGCAAGGCGGATGGATGTAGCCCGAGGATTGAAAGCAGATTTTGAATATTCTTAATAAAAATTCCTGATGGAGACAGAAACTCTTATTCCCTTGTAATAAAAGAATGAGGATAAGAGTTTTTGTCCATAAAACTTTTCAAGTTTTTAAATAATCTTGTCTTTCTATAATACCATTTTTGAATACTACGCAATAATAGTGGGGAACTTTATTAGTATGAACTCGAAACCTGCCAGTTTGCTCAATATGCCGTTCGAGAGAAGCTCTGTTACACCCACTATTCAGATAAAGCTGATAAACATCGTTATATCTAAAATTTATATAAACGGAACCTACATATCCTTTGACTTCAGTCTCTCGTATATTTGTTGATACTTTTGCTGCAAGAGAAGCGATATCGTAATTCGCTGAATTGCAAGCAAGAAGATGGATTTTATGCAATCGATTTACTACCGTTTGTGACTGAATGTATCTGGCTACTACGTCATAAGTCCAGAGTTGACCGTTTATCGCAAGGCTTTCCACTCTTCCGGGAAAAACGGCGAGTCCGTGACAAGCAATTGTAAATTCGTTTATTACGTATCCATCATGAAAGGTTGACGTAATGTACGTGTGTGCATCTGGATAAATGTCTATAAGATGGACTCTTTGTGTCAAGGTCATTTGAAGTTTCTTCCCCAAAAAGTATACCTGCATTGCAACGGCATTGGTCATGTATATACTCATCTCATTTCAAGTTGCAAACTATTTTTGTTTTATAGGATGCAACTTGAGTTGCTGATGTAAATATGTTTAAAACACGTTTTGGATATTTCATTGTTCGTAGCATATTGAAATAAATATTAAAATGCTTGTTTATATTGAGTGGGCATATAAATGGATAAATTTTCCTTTTCGGAAAAAGAATTAACCACAGTATTTAAAACGCTTTTTCTGCATGTTACCTCTTTCATCATTAATGAAAAGGGTCACAATTCGTGGTGCAAAAAATCCAATTCACGCGGTACAACAGAGCAAAATCTCTGATTATCAGCTTGTTGAGCCTGTCACTCAGTTTTCCCGGTCAGGCTATGCGAGAAGAACAACCCCAAGACCCGCAGGGACAAAAACTGGCTGAAATCACCGCTCAATGGGGGCAACTGACTCAATCTCAATCTCCCAACGAAGCAGCAAAAACAATGGCTGCACAGCAGTTATCGTCTGCGGTCACATCAACACTGACACCCTGGTTGAACCAATATGGCAATGCCCGTCTCACTCTCCCTTTCGACAGCCACCTTTCGTTAAAAGACGTTTCATTTGATGGGTTATTGCCTTTTTATCAATCGGTTTCAGGTACGGCATTCAATCAGCTCGGAGTAAAAACCCACCACGGTCAGACAACAACGGCAGTCGGATTCGGCTATCGCTATGTCGTCGATAATTGGTTATGGGGTACTAATGTCTTCTGGGATGCGTTGTGGCCGGAGCAGCATCAC
>NZ_JBFPEZ010000136.1:0-7159 GCF_040838225.1 Xenorhabdus sp. SGI246 | reverse complement strand
AAAGTCGAGCATCGCGTTAAAATAACACTCTATGACATCAGAACAAAACCCTATTCATTAACACCTGGTTAATTTTTTACTGGTAATTAAAAGGCCATTTCTAAGTTCAGGTAAATAAAGTTTGGCTAAAAAAGATATTAATATGTTAACTTAGGCAAAACAGCAGAAAATCAATATAATAGGAATTATGCAAAAACTTGCCTTATTGACTTACATTCTGGTTCTATTTGGTTTCACACAACCCGCAAAGGCTTTGTCTGAAAATGAAGCTGAAGATCTTGCTGATCTCACCGCAGTTTACATCTACCTAAAATATGATTGTGGTTATAGTCAGATCCCGGAAAGGGAAATCAGACGTACAATCGTTTATTTTGCCCAACGTAATAAATGGGATCTCAGTAACTATGATGGTCAATTAATGGAGAAACTAAACCAGTCAGGCTATAACGATCTGAAAGGAATCAACCTGCCTCACGAGGTAAAATGTCGTTTTCTTGCCCGACGCTCCCTCAGCCTACTTGCTTATGTCAAATAGCGTTCTAATCACTCTCAGGTAAATATCACAGTGCAACTCACTTTTTAGTTGGCTATTATGTGCGCCTCATAATCATGAGTGCACAATGGAGGAATACCATACATGTCACAAGAAAACGTTTGGTATGAAACATTACATGCCAATTTTGGCCAGTATTTCACGGTTGAAAACGTGCTTTATCACAATAAAACCGAACATCAAGATCTTATTATCTTCGAGAATGCAGAGATGGGTCGCATTATGGTTCTTGATGGCGTAGTACAAACTACAGAGCGCGACGAATTTATTTATCATGAAATGATGGCGCATGTTCCATTGTTTGCCCATGGTCAAGCTAAAAACGTTTTGATTATTGGTGGAGGGGATGGCGGAATGTTGCGTGAAGTTTGCCGTCATCATTATCTCGACAATATTACTATGGTAGAGATTGATGCAGGCGTTGTTGAATTTTGCCGCCAATATTTACCAAGCCATAATGCAGGGGCTTACGATGATCCCCGTTTCAAACTCGTTATTGACGATGGTGTCAACTTCGTTAATACAACTTCTGAGAAATTTGATATCATTATCTCTGATTGTACTGATCCAAAAGGACCAGGAGAAAGTTTATTCACATCTGAATTCTATCAAGGCTGCGCTCGCTGCCTGAGTGACAGCGGCATTTTTGTAGCCCAAAATGGCGTTTGCTTCCTGCAACAGGATGAAGCCATCACAAGCCATAAAAAATTAACTCATTGTTTTGCCGACAGCGGTTTTTATCAGGCTGCTATTCCTACTTATTACGGTGGGATCATGATATTTGCATGGGCAACTCAAAATCCTGCTTTGCGTCAAGTATCTCTGGAAACGCTGCAACAACGTTTCGACAATGCGGCTATAACCTGCCGTTACTACACCCCAGCGATACATGCAGGTAGCTTTGCGTTGCCACAGTACTTGCTGGATTCTCTATCTGGAAACCAATAGTCACCCATGCCGGGAGGTGAAATAAATTGCGTAAACTGAAATTGCACGGCTTTAACAATCTGACAAAAAGCTTGAGTTTTTGTATCTACGACATTTGTTATGCAAAAACGAACGCCGATCGCGACAGTTATATCGCGTACATTGATGAACAGTATAATGCAAATCGCTTAACTGAAATTCTCAGTGAAACCTGTTCAATCATTGGTGCAAACATTCTGAATATTGCCCGCCAAAATTATGATCCTCAAGGGGCAAGTGTAACCATTCTGATTAGTGAAGAACCGATAGATCCCAGTCTTGTGGATAATACGGAAAATCCAGGCCCTCTGCCTGACTCTATCGTCACCCATTTGGATAAAAGCCATATTTGTGTACATACTTATCCAGAAAGTCACCCTGATGGTGGCATATGTACATTTAGGGCAGATATTGAAGTTTCCACTTGTGGCGTCATTTCACCACTTAAAGCGCTCAATTATCTGATCCATAAATTGGAATCTGACATTGTAACGATGGACTACCGTGTTCGCGGTTTTACCCGAGATATCAATGGAGTAAAGTTATATATCGATCACGAGATTAGTTCCATTCAAAATTATGTGACTGAAGAAATCCAATCTCAATACCATATGATGGATGTGAATATTTTTCAGGAAAATCTTTTCCATACCAAAATGATGCTAAAAAAATTCGATCTGAACGAATATTTATTCAATACCACAGCCGAAGAATTAAGCAAAACAGAAAAAAACGAAATCATTTGTCTGCTTAAAAAAGAGATTCAGGAAATTTATTACAGTCGCAATTTACCGACTATCTAAAGATTATTCTTTCTTTTTTTAAAATTGGCTGCAGATATAATATCTGCCAAGTATGTTATAACAAATAACATAATCAATAAAATTGCAACCTGAAATAAGAAAGGTAAGTTCACTAAAATATTCATAGCGAATATACACCAAGCGCTGTACTTGTTGTAATTTCAGCCCCATAATTTTTTTTCAGATAATCGAGTTCCTTATCCTGATCTGCCCTCATAAAAACACAAACAGCATCAGATAATATTTTGATATTATAGCCACAAACAAATGCACCATAAGCAGTATGCCGGACACAACAATCGGTATGCTGACCAGTCAATATCACTTCAGTCACCCCATATCGCTCGAAAACAGCCTCCAGATCTGTTCCATCAAAAGCACCATAAAAACGCTTGGGAGAAACAATCTCTCGCGCTACTCCAATCGGAGCCAAGGCATTAATAACCTTAGCTCCGAATGTCCCCGCCATAGCATGTCTGCCCCAAATCGCCATTTCTCGATCATTTTCCTGATGAGAATCATTAGAATACACAACCAACCAATCAGGCTGACTCCTGGCATGATTGATCATTTTCTGGATCACAGGAACAATTAGCATTGCATTCGCTTCATTGGCAAGAGCACCAGTCACAAAATCATTTAACATATCAATTACGATGAGTGCTTTCATTTGAGTATCCTTATTTTCACATAAAGAAATATCGATTAGAAATGAAACCACTGTTTATAATTCACTACATATCACTCCAAGCTCATATTATTTAAGTAATCTTATTATTTTACTTTTATTTCAATAGATAACCTTATTACTTATCATCCAAGACGCTATTGAACATTAACTCATTCAATTGTAGTAAAGCTTTTTCATGAACATTATGATATATAAAATACATTTATACGAAAAATCACCATAAAAAATGAAGATAAAAGTTGCACTTATTGATGACCATGTTGTTGTTAGATCAGGATTCGCTCAGCTACTCACACTTGAAGATGACATTACAATAGTAGGGCAATACAGCAATAGTAAAGAAGCATGGCCTGACCTACTAAAAAGAAATATTGATATAGTTATCATGGACATTTCTATGCCACATGAAAATGGTTTGCAACTCCTTGCACGACTGCGCCCTAATTACCCTAATTTTCGTACGATTATGCTTAGCATTTATGATACGGCTGCTCTTGTGCAAACCGCCCTTGATTCAGGAGCTCGTGGCTATTTGACAAAATGCTGTGGCGCGGAAGAACTGGTACAAGCAGTAAGAACCGTTCATAAAGGAGAGATTTATCTTTGTGCCGATGCCATGAAAGCTTTACACCAGAAACCACAAGAGTTAAATGCTCTACAAATCCTGACACCACGAGAACGAGAGATATTTAATCTTTTAATTAATGGAGTAAACGCCAGAAGTATTGCAGAGCAACTAATGTTGAGCCCTAAAACTGTCCATGTTCACCGAGCCAATATCTTAAATAAATTACAGTGTGACACCACTATTGATCTTGTCCATTATGCATTACAACATCAAATTATTACGGGCTAATAGATGAATTGGAAAGTACGCTTTAGTTTACAGTCTCTGTTTTTATTGATTTTCTATTCTTTTACCTGGATTTCACTATGGATAATCAGTTTTTATTTGAGTAAAAATGGACAGCAGGCCGCTCTTTTTTTACCTCAGGGGTTGAGACTGATCCTTATGATTTTGCTCTGGAAACGTTACCTGCCAATCCTGATTATCAGTGAAAGCAGCATCCTGATATGTTTAAATAACGAACAACTTATTACAAACTTAGTTATTTTACTCTCTCCTATTATCAGTTTGATAACAGTCTTAGGTATTAAACAGATATGGAAATATTATTCTCTTTATTGGCAGCAACTCTCCATCCTGCTAGCTTCTGTTATCATTAACAGTTTATTACAAACCTTTTTCCTCAGTAGCCTGTTGTCCTGTAAATCCAGCCTTATTTTTCTCAGTTCTCTAACTGGCGGAGTTCTGTTATCCCCATTTATTTATCTGATTTATATCTATATATATGAGCAAAATCTAAAATCTCAATATATTACTGACCACTCAACCTATCCACAATTACGCACATCGTTATTGATGTGGTGTTTTCTATTCAGCTTATTGGGTATTAGTGGACAGTTCTTTTTATCTCCCAAAATTGAGGGACTTTTGTCAATCTTGGTTTTTATTCCCAATGTTTTTATGGCTTACCGTTATGGTTGGCAAGGCGGTGTATTATCAGCACTATTAGGAAGCTTAATCGTAGCTTTTGCACGTCAATTTAGTGGTTCATTCAGTGAATTACAAGAGCTGGAGATTTTTTTAACTACTCAAGCATTATTGGGGATCGGGCTTGGTATAGCCATCAGCCGCCAGCAACAATTAGCTGGTAGCCTTATTCACCAGCAACGTTTAACAGAGAATCTTAACCGCTATCGTACTCAACTCGAAAAAGAACTCGCTGCACGTCGAATTCTGATGCAAAAAATTGTGCAGATTGAAGAAGATACCCGTAAAAATATTGCCAGAGAATTACATGATGAGATCGGACAAAATATTACTGCTATTCAAATCCAATCCACATTAGTAAAACGTACAGCAAATTCTCCACTAACTATAAAAGCAGCCGACCAAATCAAATCTCTTGCTCAACAAATCCACCAATCTACTCGTCAACTTCTTCGCGAACTACGTCCCCCCATTCTGGATGAAATGTCATTTGAACAAGCAATTCGTCACCTTGTAAATGAGTTTGCTTTCGAGGAGCAGAATATTATTTGTCAGTTTAATTATCAATTACCACAAGAACCCCAAAATAGCACTATTATTTTGACTCTCTACAGAGTTATTCAGGAACTATTAAATAATATCAGTAAACATGCCGATGCCAGCATAATAATTATCACACTAAAACAAAGAGGAAATTTCATTAAACTTCGCATTAGTGACAATGGAATCGGCATCAAGGAAAATAAAAAAAACAGAGGCCTTGGCTTAAAAGGCATTGAAGAAAGGATTCGTATACTTGGTGGAAATTGGCTATTAAAAACACAAAGAGGAACACATGTTGTTGTTAATTTACCCATAAATTCAGATCAGTATATCGAGTAATTAAATAACACACTTCATACATCAGGGGATACCATCAATACTTAATAAATCTCAAAAAGCTGAACAGTAAAAACGGAACAACATTTGGGGAACATAGGTAGTGATAGAGGTGTAACTAACAAAACTGCAATTTAAAAGAATGAGATAAATATTCTATTTACACAGGCTTACTTTTATGGAGAAATATTATGCAAGCCAGTAGCAAAGGACAGATTTCACAGCAATATCGCTATTGGCGAATTCATTTACTAATAACAATGTTGATCGGTTATGCCACATTTCAACTTACACGTAGAAGTTTGAATGTTGTTATGCCTGCAATGCAAGTGGAACTGGCATTAAATAAAAGTGATATTGGCTGGATAGCCAGCCTATTTTATCTTGCTTATGGTGCCTCAAAATTTGTATCCGGTATTTTCCACGACTATACAGGCTATCGCTGGTTTATGGGGGCTGGATTATTAATGACCGGAATACTTAATATTATTCTCACATCTTGTTCTTCATTGCCAGCTATATTAATTATCTGGACGCTGAATGGTTTTTTTCAGGGATGGGGCTGGCCTCCGTGTGCGAGATTACTGACTTATTGGTATTCTCGTAGTGAGCGGGGATTTTGGTGGGGGTGTTGGAATATTTCAATTAATATCAGTGGGATACTCCTGACCCTATTATCTACACTGTTGGCAACAATATATAATTGGAAAGTAGCACTGTTATTCTCTGGAATTATTAGTATTATATTAGGAATTTGGTTATGTCAGCAATTACGAGGCACTCCACAAGAACATGGATTGCCCAGTATAGGTAATTGGCGACAAGATGCGATGGAACTCAGACAAGAGCAATTATCATCCCCAATGTCAATGACAAAAGTTTTAAAAGAAACCATCGTATTTAATCGTACTATTTGGCTACTTGGTTTTTCCTATATTTTGATCTATTTCATCAGAACAGCAATACATGATTGGGGAAGTCTTTGGCTATCAGAAAAACATGGTTCTAATTTACTCAATGCGAATACGATTCTTTCATTGTTTGAATTAGGTGGGTTACTGGGAGCACTCTGTTCAGGATGGGGTTCAGATTTACTCTTTCGTAGCCAACGAACGCCTACGATCTTACTGTTTTCTCTTGGATTATTTTTTTCGATTACAGCACTTTGGTTCGCTCCAATGCAGAATGATGTTCTGCTGGCCACTTGTATTTTCAGTATTGGTTTTTTTGTTTTCGGCCCACAAATGCTAATTGGATTAGCAGCCACAGAATATTGCCATAAAAGAGCTGCTGGTACAGTTACAGGATACCTCGGATTATATGCCTATCTGAGCGCAGCCATTGCGGGTTGGCCACTGAGTCAAGTTATTGAATATTATGACTGGTCTGGTATGTTTGTTCTAATTATTCTGGCAGCCGCATTGATGGGATTATTATTAATGCCTCTATTAATATCTGATGTTGATAAATACAATAAAATATCTTAAAAAAATCAATTATTTTTCATGATGTTATTTCCATATCTGCATCGAAATGCTACTGACATAACAGAGAGATGGAACCATCGTCCTAAAATTTGTTTCTGCATTAACCACTTCTTTTATAAAGATTAATGTAGAAACAAGAAGAAAGCATATCTTGCATTCACATAAAAATGCCACATAGCACGAATTTTTAAAATATATTATTATTACGCGATGCTCGACTTTAAC
>NZ_JBFPEZ010000135.1:0-4389 GCF_040838225.1 Xenorhabdus sp. SGI246 | reverse complement strand
CATTCATTTATAAGTGTTGCCATTTTGGCAACACTTTTTATTTTAGCATTTGCTGATATGGCTCAGTTGGTAGAGCACACCCTTGGTAAGGGTGAGGTCCCCAGTTCGAATCTGGGTATCAGCACCATGAATAATGTGTTCGGCAAATAATACAGAATTTGCTTGGCAGCAATAGCGCGGCGGTCCCACCTGACCCCATGTCGAACTCAGTAGTGAAACGCCGTAGCGCCGATGGTAGTGTGGGGTCTCCCCATGTGAGAGTAGGGAACTGCCAAGCTTTAATATCCAGTCAAAAGGCCACCCAAATGAGTGGCCTTTTGCATTTCTGGTTATTTTCTTTTTTCTATGTCTTCTATAGTAAGTCAGTCACTACTGGTTTATCTTTCAAAGATAGAGTCTGCTAGACTACAGGCAAATTATTTATCGAGTTAGAAATGAATGTCTGTCTGTCAACCAACTCAACTAAAAGTGTTTAATACGTTTGGCATTTCAGCTAATGCTGAACGTATTTGTACGGCAACCTCAACTGAATCACTTTTATCTTTATGGCAAAAAGCAGAGAAGAGTGGTCATCCTATCCTTATACTGGGAGGAGGTAGCAATGTTCTATTTACTGAAAATTTTAAGGGAACAGTAATTTTAAATCGTATTCTTGGTATCGAGATACAAGCATCCGATATTGCATGGCATATTCATGTCGGCGCAGGTGAAAATTGGCATGAATTAATTAAATATTTACTAAATCGACAAATTTTTGGTCTGGAGAATTTGGCATTGATTCCTGGGAACGTTGGTTCTGCCCCTATCCAAAATATTGGAGCCTATGGAATTGAGTTTAAACAAGTCTGTGAATATGTTGACTTAGTTGAGCTGAAAACTGGTAAACAAATTCGTTTGATGGAAAGCGAGTGCCAATTTGCTTATAGGGATAGTGTCTTCAAACATCAGTATAGAGAAGGATATGCAATTATTTCTGTTGGTTTGAGGCTAAATAAAACGTGGAAGCCTATATTAACCTATAATGGTTTAACGCAGTTCTTGGGGGGCGATGTTACACCTGAGCAAATATTCCATGTAGTCTGTGAAATGCGCCAAAGTAAGTTGCCAGATCCTGCTGTTATAGGAAATGCAGGGAGTTTCTTTAAGAATCCGGTTGTATCGATTGAATTGGCGCAAAAAATTAAATCGGAATACCCTGAATGTCCTCAATATCATCATAATGAGTATAGTGTAAAAATAGCTGCGGGCTGGTTGATAGATCAATGTCATTTAAAAGGTTATCGTGTTGGTGATGCTGCTGTTCACATGAAACAAGCATTGGTATTAATCAATCAAGGCAATGCCACAGGGCAGGATGTTATTGCCTTGGCTGCTTATGTACGTAAGCAAGTAGCTAAAAAATTTGATATTTTTTTAGAGCCTGAAGTCCGTTTCATTGGTAGTGAAGGTGAAATAAACGCAGTGGAATGTATTTCATGAAAGATATTAGTATTCCATTAAAATTAATTAATGTGCTATCAGATGGTGAAACTCATTCAGGGCAGCAGTTAGGTCAGGAATTAGGAATGAGCCGGGCAGGAATAAATAAACATATCCAGACTATTCGTGAGTGGGGAGTGGAGATTTTGACGATCCCCGGTAAAGGTTACCGTTTTCCTGCTCCCATGAATCTTCTTAGTAAAGAAATGATTGAAATCTACTTGCCAAATAATGGCATTGAGGTTATTCCTGTTATTGATTCCACAAATCAGTATTTTTTAGATAAATTAGAGGAACTTACTTCAGGGGATTCTTGCGTCGCAGAATACCAATATGCAGGGAGAGGCCGTCGTGGAAGACAATGGGTGTCTGCTTTTGGCCGGAATTTATATTTATCTATGTTCTGGCGTTTAGAACAAGGGCCTGCTGCTGCAATTGGATTAAGCTTAATAGTCGGTATTGTAATTGCGGAAGTTTTGAATCGTCAGGGAGCAGAAAGGGTAAAAGTAAAGTGGCCTAATGATTTGTATCTGGATGATAAGAAACTGGCTGGTATATTAGTTGAATTAATGGGGAAAACAGGAGATGCAGCTCAGATTGTCATCGGAATTGGTATGAATATTTCAATGAGCAGTGAGCAGCAAAAATTAATAAACCAGAGGTCGATTAATCTACAGCAAGCAGGAGTGACTATTGAACGAAATAAGTTAGTTGCTGAAATCGTTATTGAACTAAAGAAAGCGTTGGTCCAGTTTGAAAACGAAGGATTATTACCTTTTATTTCCAGATGGTTTAAATTAGATAATTTTATGGATCGTCCAGTGAAATTGATTATTGGTGATCAAGAAATTTATGGGATCTCCCGTGGAATTGACCAACAAGGTGCACTATTGCTTGATATTGATGGTGTCATTACGCCGTATATTGGTGGTGAAATTTCTTTGAGAGGATGCTGAGTATAAAGCCGGAGACTTCCGGCTCTTACATTATTTTCTTAATCTGACGTTTTCAATAGCGTGGTTAGCACCTTTAGTCATAATTAAGTTGGCGCGTTCTCTGGTGGGTAAGATGTTTTGTTGTAGATTTAATCCATTAATTTCTTTCCAAATGTCTGATGCGACTTTTATTGCTTCTTCAGTCGTTAACTTAGAATAACCGTGGAAATAAGAGTCTGGGTCAGCAAAAGCGCCTTGGCGGAATTTAAGAAAACGACTGACATACCACTGTTCAAGTAATTGTTCTGATGCGTCAACATAAATAGAAAAATCAACAAAATCAGAAACAAAGACATGATGTGGCTCATGGGGATAATCCATGCCACTTTGCAGCACATTTAGACCTTCTAGTATCAGAATATCTGGTCGTTCTATGACAAGCTGTTCGTCAGGTACAATATCATAGCTAAGGTGAGAATATACTGGCGCCGTAACCTTTTCGACACCTGATTTTATATCGGAGACAAATTTGACTAAACCGCGCATATCATAGGATTCGGGAAATCCTTTTTTCTTCATTAAGCCACGCTCATTGAGCACATTATTAGAGTGTAAAAAACCGTCTGTTGTCACCAGTTTCACACGACGATGTTCAGGCCAGCGGCTCAATAATGCTTGTAATAAACGTGCCGTTGTACTTTTCCCAACAGCAACGCTACCCGCAATACCAATGATGTAAGGTATTTTTTGCCCACCAGTCCCTAAAAATTGCTCAAGAACAGCTTGACGCCGTATATTGGAACTAATATAAAAATTAAGTAGGCGTGATAATGGCAAATAGATCTCAACTACTTCATCTATTGAAATTTCTTCATTAATTCCTTTTAAAGCAGCAACCTCTTCTGCTGTTAATGTTAAAGGCACTGAGTCACGCAAAGTTGCCCAATGTTCACGATCAAATTGTAAATAAGGGGTCGTTAAAAAAGATTCTTTCTTATTCATAAGCCAACATCTGCCTGTCTATGCAGGTTGGACGGGTTGTTGTACACACCCGTATCCGACAAAAAATAAACCTCATCATATCGGCTGAACTATCTTAGGCGTAGAAATTTTTATTATTTTAGTAATTTTTTTGATGGAAAATACAAAATTACGAAAAAATGAGCAGTTTTTTGTTTATCTCTGATAAGTAATTTTTCAAAATAATCTGTCAGTTTGTTTGTTGAAGTTTTCATATTGCGAATTTTTGTTTGTCATTTGTACTGTATCTATTGAAAAAATCACCAAAACAACTTTGGTTGAACGTAATGTGAGCGAAAAAACAAAAAAGATAATTTTTTTGTTGCATCACAGGTGAATACTACCTAGAATGCGCAGCACTTGATGCCGGCATAGCTCAGATGGTAGAGCAACTGACTTGTAATCAGTAGGTCCCGAGTTCGATTCTTGGTGCCGGCACCATCAAAAATTTGGAAAGGTGGGGTTCCCGAGCGGCCAAAGGGAGCAGACTGTAAATCTGCCGTCACAGACTTCGAAGGTTCGAATCCTTCCCCCACCACCATAAACCAGTTTTCATCTTGAGTATTCTGAATCGAGTTATTATTTCAGCGAAAATACTTGAGATATAATACAGTTGATTAAAGTCAGGTAGCCGAGTTCACGCGGGCATCGTATAATGGCTATTACCTCAGCCTTCCAAGCTGATGATGCGGGTTCGATTCCCGCTGCCCGCTCCAAGATGTGCTGATATAGCTCAGTTGGTAGAGCGCACCCTTGGTAAGGGTGAGGTCGGCAGTTCGAATCTGCCTATCAGCACCACTTCCTTAGTTCTTGCCTCCTGGTTTTCTTCCTGCTGATATCTAAACAAGCACAATTGCTTGGTTGATGTGGTGAAACCACCGATTCCGTGTCTTAGAGGGACAACCTAATGTCTAAAGAAAAGTTTGAACGTTCAAAACCGCACGTTAACGTTGGT
>NZ_JBFPEZ010000134.1:0-1513 GCF_040838225.1 Xenorhabdus sp. SGI246 | reverse complement strand
GACAGGCACTGGAGCCTCTTGCTCCATTACTTTCATCTTTGCCGGAATGGTGAACCACCAGAATACTTGCCCCTGTTTTGGCTTTCAGTTCATCACAACCCCGGACGAACGCGCCCATATCTTTTGAATCATTTTCATCAGCACCACCAAAACAACGGGCGAGGGTGTCCAGAATAATCAGGCGTACCGGTTCACCTGTTTCAGACTCAACCTGCTGGGCGGCGATCACCAGCTCATGCACTTCGGCGGGTGAGGCTGGAAATACTGGCGTATTGATCAGATACATATTTTTAACTACCTGACCATTGACGATTTCCCATGCTTTAATGCGCCGGGGTACACCAATACCACCTTCACCGACAACGTACAGCACAGAACCCTGCGCAACCTGTTTTCCTGCCAATGCCTTACCCGTAGCAATATGACAACCCCATGCGCCCGCCAGAAAACTCTTGTATGATCCGCTTGCTCCGTAAATGCTGCATAAAGAATGCGCCGGAATAATGCCTTTAACAACATAATCCAACTGCGCATCAAAGCCTTCTGAACCAATGGATAGGGGTAACTTTGTCTTACGCCTTGGATAAAGCGTTTCTACATTGTCATAATTGTGGTTTTCTGTTGCGTGACTGTTCATTGATTTCCCCACTTGATACAAACCCTTATTGAATGCCTGCTTTGCTGCCTCAATACCATAATGCTGGCGATAATCGTCCCAGTCAGCTTTGACGGCATCCGGTGGCAACGTGATCCAGCCATTCACTGCAAAAGCTGCTTTTTCTGCTGAGATCTTGCCGACATTTACTTTGGGTTTCCCGTTCTTATCCAGCTCGTCGGGGCGATGCCAGTCATTATCTGCGGCAATAATGATTTTTATGTCCGGCCACCGTTCCCGAACGGCTTTGGCAACAGAATATAAATTACCTGCATCCAGTGCTGCCAGAACCGTGCCTTTGTAAAGTTGATTAACTGTCAGTGCTGTGGCGTAACCTTCGGTAATAATGACTGTATTCGGGTGCGCTTCCAGCGCTGACACGGGAATAAACGCGCCTTTTTTCTGGCTGCCGGACAGGAGTTTTTTCTCGCCATTGGGTTTGATGATCTGCGCACTTGTGATTTCTTTATCCAGGGCTGTCAGTGCCAGCACGGTGGAATTATCGGACAGTAGCCGCTGATTGAGGCATTGTATCCCCTTTGCCGCCAGATAGGGCGATTGCCCGACGACAGTTTGCGCCATCAGTGCCGCCACTCTTTCGGCAATCGGCTGTGTGGGATAAATAGTTGCTTTGGCGGGCTTGGGTTCGGGTAAAGGCAATGCCAGCACATTAGCGACCACTTTAGCTGCCTCCGTAATCGAGATCCCTTTGGCTTTTGCCACTAAATCCAGTCCATCACCATAGTTCGGGGCGTCACATTGGCGGCAATGCCAGTTGCCATGATGGTGATCATCGATGAAATGAAAACGGTCAGTACCGCCGCAAACAGGACAGGCACCATGTTTACCCTTTGCCGG
>NZ_JBFPEZ010000133.1:0-1402 GCF_040838225.1 Xenorhabdus sp. SGI246 | reverse complement strand
AGAAATGCACGACAAAGTGATCGGGACATTTATTGAGCGTGAAAACTACGTTTAGCGGGTGATCTAACCATTCAATACATGACCTAATTCTGGTGTGTCGGTTCACGATGCGGATAGTGATACGGGTCTGACAGGAAAGGATAAGCAGTCCTATAAGTATCATTCAGAGGTGTGCTCAGTTAACCTTTTGAATAGTGGTAACTATTATGGATTTGTCCAGCTAAAAGATATTGATAGCTATGCCCTAAATATCATCGCTTCAATCAGTTCCGAATATCACACACGCAAAAATGGCGTGCCTTTAACGACGTTCGCATTACTGATTGAGCAAAAACAACGAAAGCAAGCGGTTGATAACTGGATCTTGTACCGTAACCCAAGTCAGCCAGACAAATACACCATTCTCGATAAACAACACCATCATGAACTGGCGAAGTGCTATCAGGCGAAAGGCTGGAAGCGTGAGCCTCTGGAGTATCTGAGGAAGTTGATCCGCAATGATGCCGAATTTAGCAAACTCATGCGCAGGCTGGGTTATGTCAAAGTTCGTACTCGTCAGATTACAGGAAAAATAAATGATGTCTGGATTTACCGACATGGTGAAAAAGACATCAAAGAGGTGCGCACAAAAGAACAGCTTAAAAACAACAAGTTAACTTCATTCGTCCAGTATGCAAAACAACCAGTAAAAACCTTTGAGCGCATTGCTGTAGATGGTCAGTGGCTCTATGTCTATGCCGACCACATCCGCTTTCTGACCAAGAAACGCCACCGTGTCGAGGGCGTTCGGGTTCAGGGATATACAGCTAATGGCATTGAGATGAGAGAAATAAAATGATGAACGGAAGCAATTCTTATAACTTTAAGTTATCCAATTATTTTTGGTGACTCCTTGAGGTTAAGGAGCCCTGTTACCGTGATCCTCAGTTTGGCTTGCTCAATGGTCGCTGAATTGATGACCAACGATCACTCAGCCAAATTTACGGCTCAGTCATCGGCTGAAATTTTAGCTGATGGGTATACGAAAAATTTCTCACACCCAAGTAACTCATTGTTTATTCCATTCATCCTCACTTTAGCTCGCCAATCAGCGAAATTTTTCGCTCAGTCATATCTACATAACTCATTGATAAATATCCAGACGCCAGATTTGGTGTTTGGTCATAGTTTAGGCTCCCCGATTATTTCGGATCAGTTACTTAACCCATTGATATTTAATCAAGCTGCAAATATGCAGTATGGTCACAATTTGACCATCGAAAATATCGGTATGCAAACTGGTGATTATTTGTGCCGATGAAAAACGTCGATACAAGATTCAATGTCCGATAATCGGACTTTGAGCGTAAATGATATTTACTCACAAACTTTGCGCGTATCTTTTAGATAGTGTCGTCATGAA
>NZ_JBFPEZ010000132.1:0-2880 GCF_040838225.1 Xenorhabdus sp. SGI246 | reverse complement strand
CTCTCCACGTCTCCCTGCAAACACTCTTTCCGCTGCTGGGCGCTAATCACCATAAGTGATGTCCAATGCGGGCAGATGGCTGTCACGCTTTTCGAGCAGGGCATGGTAAGCTTCCGCCAGTTCATGCATAAAGATATCCACCGACCAGCCATCAATGGCAATGTGATGCCACATGAACAAAAGATAGTGGCTGTGACCGACTTGATAATGACGCAGGCGTAAGCTCGGTTCTGTCATTAGATTAAATGATGTGCTCAATTCAACCTGTACTGTATGCAGTAATGCTTCAACACTCATACAGTGGTGTGACTCAATAAAAAGAGCATCTTCCAGTGCCTGCTGATATCCGTATCCCTCATCGTCACTGCGGTATACCGTTTTCAACACCTTATGACGCTCAACTACCCGGTTAATTGCACTTTCCAGCAGAGACAATTTGACGCCTTCATTCAATTGCACCAGATAAGGAATATGGTAGGCATAAGTGCCCTGTTCAAACTGTTCAATAAACAGCATCCGCTCCTGGGCAAAGGATAAGGGATAACGGGCAAGCTCGATATGAGGAATAACTGTGTATGTCTGCTGACCAATTTGTGTAGCTAATTCTTCAATCGTTTTCAATGCAAACAATTGCGTCAGTGAAACATCCATTGCCAACGTTTGGCGAATAGCCGCCGTCAGTTTAATTGCTCTGATAGAATCCCCACCAATACGGAAGAAATTATCTTTAACACCCACCTGCGCCAGTCCCAATACCTCCTGCCAGAGAGCACAAAGCCGGGTTTCCAGTGCATTGCGCGGGGCCACATAACTGTATTGATTAGCCCAGATCGGTTCCGGTAGTGCCCGGCAATCCAATTTACCATTCAGGGTTAACGGAATAGAGTCCATACGAGTAAAGCTGGCCGGCACCATATACTCCGGCAGGCAGCCAGATAAGTACCTGATCAGGGTATCGTCTGAGAGCCCTTCCTCTGCAACCAGATAGGCCGCCAGGACTTTATGACCTTCCTGCTCCCGGTCAATCACTACCGCCTGTTTTACTTGTGGATGTACAGTCAGTGCGGCTTCAATTTCCCCTAATTCAATGCGGTAACCCCGGATTTTGACCTGATAATCATTGCGTCCCAGATAGTCCAGCTTGCCATCCGGCCGCCAGCGCACCAAATCCCCGGTTTTATACAGCCGGGTATAACCCCGTGCCTTGTCTTCATCCGAGGCAAACGGGTTGACCACAAAGCGCTCAGCCGTCAGTTCAGGCTGGTTTAAATACCCCCGTGCCAGCCCGGCACCTCCGACATACAGTTCTCCCGGCACGCCAATCGGAGACAGATTGCCCTGTTCATCCAGTACATACAAACGGGTGTTATCAATTCCCCGGCCAATAGATAAATCATCACCCTGCAATAAATTCTGGCTGGCGCACACAGTAAATTCCGTCGGGCCATACTGGTTAAACAACGTGAGATGCGGCGGGATAGACAGGGCATTGAGAGTTTCTCCACCGGTATGGATCACCTGCAAGGTTGAACGGAATAACTCGGCAGAAAAATGATTCATCAAGGCGGTAGGAATAAAAGCTTTAGTGATCTTATGCTGATTGATAAACACCAACAATTGTTCACTGTCTCCGGTTACCGCCGCAGGAGCAATATACAAAGTAGCACCAGATATCAGCACCGGGAACACTTCAAAAACAGAAGCATCAAACACATAATTGGAGAAAAACAGCGCCTTCACCTGTGGTGCCAGCAAATGTGTTCTGGCGATAAACTGTGTCAGATTCAGGACACTGCTATGTTCTACCATCACCCCTTTTGGCTGACCGGTGGTGCCTGACGTGTAGATGATATAAGCCAGATCGGTCGGCTGGTTGATTAAGGCCGGATTTTCTGCTGGCTGCCCCCCAGTCACGGCCTGATCATCTGCCGCTATCAGAGCAGGCTGTTCCTCCCACAAATACGTGTATTCTGACAATGTGACCAGATAGTGTTGCTGAGTCACTATGCAGGGTGAACCGATGTCTTCTAAAATAAACTGAACCCGCTCGGCGGGATATTGCGGAGAGACAGGCACATAAGCGCCACCCGCTTTCAGTACCGCCAGCATACTGATCACCATTTCCAGACTGCGATCCAGAAACAAAGCTACGGGGGTATCAACTGGCATTGGCGCATAGTGTTGCCGCTGATCGTAGTGTTTCCGCTGATAATGTTGGCGAATCGCAAAGGCCAACTGGTTTACCCGTTCGTTAAGCTGACGGTAAGTCAGGGTTTCTCCCTCGAATACCAGCGCAATGTTATCCGGTGTCGCGACAACCTGTGCTTCAAACTGCTGTTGGAGTGTGCGATCTTGCGGATACGGGACATCTGTCTGGTTCCAGCTATACAGTAAAGTGTGACGTTCAGTATCATCAAGGAACAACACTGTCGAAGCTAATTGGTGTGGATCATGAACCACCGCAGACAAAATACCCTCAATCTGACAAAGTAAATGCTGAGCCTGTTTGTCTGCCAGCCAGTCTTCACCGTAACTCAGTTTGACTATCAGGCTGTCATTCTGCACATAGGCTATTAACAGCACCGGATAGTCCACCTTCTCAACCGTTCGGCGGAAAGTTAGTACATTCTCAATTCCCCCTCCGGCTTCATTCGTCACTGGTGCCGGATAGTTTTCAAAAATCAGCAGACTGTGGAACAAACGTGCTCCATTCGGTTGCAGACTGGCCAGTGACACCGCACTGTGACTGTTCAGTGCCGCAATGTCATTCTGTATTGCCTGTAAAACGTCGGCTACTGTCTGTGTGTTTTCCCACTGCACCATCAATGGCAATGTATTGATATACAAACCAACACTGGTTTCAATACCCTCGACCGGCAC
>NZ_JBFPEZ010000131.1:0-2151 GCF_040838225.1 Xenorhabdus sp. SGI246 | reverse complement strand
TCTGGCCACGTTTTACTACTGGGCAAAAAAACTTCGGCAACAGCACGAGCCTCAATGCCTGCGCCCTGTTGTGGTTGAGGAACATTTGCAGGCTGGGCACACGGTCATACTCTGCCTGCCCAATGGACTTCGGGCGGAGCTGCCCGCCGGATTATCCCCTGCACAGATCCGCCACTGGATTGAGGCACTGCAATGATCCCAACCGGCAACATTTATCTGGTCTCCGGTCAGACCGACATGCGAAAATCCATCGACGGGCTGGCGAATGTGGTGAATGCGCTGGGGCTGGATCCGCTCAGTGAAGCCGGATTTATTTTTTGTAACCGTCATCGCGACAAACTCAAGATCCTGTTCTGGGATACTAACGGCTTCTGGCTCTACTACCGCCGGCTGGAAAAGGGCCGCTTTCAGTGGCCAGCGCCCGTGGCGGACGGCACCGTACATATTACGCGTCCGCAACTGAACTGGCTGTTGTCGGGCCTGGCATTAACCCATCCTCGGGCGCATCAGCCCTTACAGGGCTTGAAAATGTGATCGGTGACACGGATCGTCCATGAAGACTGGCGCGATCAGATTTAGCTGTCACACTCAGGTTTTCCTGCTGAGAACCTGAATGATGACTGACCTGCCGGATGATATTGACCAACTGAAAGCGCTCGTTTGCCAGCTTCAGGCGCTTAATCAGGCGCAGGCTGAGTCCCTTGCTGAACTTCGGACTCAAATCCGGCACCTGCTCGAACAGCTCAATCTCAGCAAATCGAAACGCTTTGGCAAACAGAGCGAAAAAGCCGATAAAGGCACCTTTAACGAGGCGGAACAGCAGATAAACCTGCCTAAACCGACGCCGGCGCATCACAAAAAAGGCCGTCAGCCGTTGCCGACAGGATTAGAGCGGGAAGTGCAGTGCCATACGCTGAATGCGCCGCCCTGCGACTGTTGTGGCGAACCGCTGCATGCCTGTGGAACCGAAATATCAGAAACCCTGAAAATCGTGCCACAGAAAGTCAGCGTCATTCGTCACGAACGCACCAAATACACCTGTCGGCAGTGTGAAAAAACCGAAACGCACAGCAAAATTATCACGGCGCCGACCCCACCCAGCCTGTTGCCCCGGACGATCGCCAGCCCGGAGACGCAGGCCGCCATTGTCACGGCTAAATATGTCGATGCGCTGCCGCTGTACCGGCAGGCCGATATTTTAGCGCGTTCCGGTATTGAAATTAGCCGCAGTACACTGGCGAACTGGTGTGTACAGCTCGGTCGAAAGGTGCATGTGCTGGTTGAACAGATGCAGGCGCACTTACTCAATGAACCGCTGATTTGTGCGGATGAAACGCCTGTTCAGGTGCTCCACGAAGCGGAGCGCCCGGCGCAGAGTAAATCTTATATGTGGGTGTATCGCAGTGGCGAATTTGCCGCTCACCCGGCGGTGATTTTCGACTACCAACCGAGTCGGAGCGGGCGTTGTGTCGCCGATTTTTTAGGGGGTTATGCCGGTTATCTGCTGACCGATGGCTATGCGGCTTACGATACGCTGAAATCAGTCAGACACGCCGGGTGCATGGCGCATGTCCGGCGTAAATTTACGGACGCCCAGAAAGCTCAGGCAGGTAAAAAAGCCGGACGTGCTGAACAAGGGCTGACTTTTATCGCCCGGCTGTACGCCATTGAGCGGGAAGCGCGGTTATTCAGCCCCGATGAACGACGGCAGCGACGACAGGAGAAAGCGCGCCCTGTTCTGAAAGACTTCCACGACTGGCTGACCGAAGCGAGTCAAACCGTGTTGCCGAAAAGTGGTATCGGCACGGCGATCACCTATACGCTGAACCAGTGGCCGAAACTGCTAGTCTATCTGGAAAACGGGCATCTCAGCATTGACAATAATGTCACCGAGCGGGATATCCGCCCGTTCACCACCGGGCGCAAGAATTGGCTGTTTTCCACGTCAGCAGACGGGGCCTTTGCCAGTGCGAATCTGTACAGCCTGGTGATGACCTGCCGGGCTAATGACATCAATCCTTATTTTTACTTCCGGCATATTTTTGCGGAACTCCCCAAACGCCAATCCGGTGCTCCCCTGCACGACCTGTTGCCGTGGAATTTGAACACCAGCGATATAATGTGAACTGCACGGTTTAATTGAGCGCTTAC
>NZ_JBFPEZ010000130.1:0-1622 GCF_040838225.1 Xenorhabdus sp. SGI246 | reverse complement strand
CTGCATGATGGGAGTATGGGCCATTTGCACACCGGGTTAATAACCAAGGGATGGTATTCCTTAGTAAGCTCCCAGCCCCCTTTACGCCACTGATCTTGTAAATCCAGTACAATTTTGATCGCATCGTCATAGAGTAACGGCTCAACTTGTGGAGACATGCGCACGCTCTCGATCAGTCCTTTATTATAGGAAACAGTAAAAAACCGTGCAGGGGGAGTAATAAATCCGTATTTCGGATCGGTAAAGCGTAAGCGTGCATCCGTTTTTGAAACTCTGAACCCGATGCTATTATCATAGGGTGGGCTAATTTTAGCGCTGGAGCGTTGCCGCATCGCCTCGTAAGGTTCGCCAATCACCAAGGCTATCTCGGCTGGTTCGCGGGAATGAAAGGTATGGTAGAGATAAGCGGCGGTTAAACTCAGTATGATTAATAGTGCCAATATTAAATGCCTGCGTTGTTGCCCCATTCCTTGTAACAGATTTATTTGATACCTCCATTTGAAGCAATCTGTTCTATAGATTCGTTTATCAAATTTCGTTTACTATCTGTAGCACTTTGTCGGGATACGTTTTATATCCCTTGTCCATAGTTAGGCAAAGGATATACTTCGATTCTTTCTAAACAGTAAAGGCGGGTTTAAGGATAAAAATCGACCCATGGCTTAGCTATCGAAAGTGTGATCAAATATCGCTCTTCGTTAGGGTGTCGATCATCTTTAAAACGTCTTAAATTCAGCATAATTTGATACTTATCTCCTGCTTGCCAATAGGTCGTTCCAGCTCCGTTTTTCATACGGCGAAGGGTATCATGCCATTCTAGTGTATCTGCTAATGCAGGAAATCCCTTAGCTTGAGTAAGTACCCAACCCGATTTACGCCACTGGTTCTGTAAATTCAACACTATCTTAATTGCATCATCATAAAGTAACGGTTCGATTTGTGGAGACATACGAACACTTTCAATTATTCCTTTATTATATGAAACAGTAAAAAATCGAGCGATTGGCGTAACAAACCCATATTCTGGGTCAGTAAAGCGTAAGCGCGCATCCGTTTTTGGGTGTTGTACCAGATTTTTCCAGAAAGATCGGGATCAATAGCAACACTAGAACGTTGTCGCATCTCCTCGTAAGGTTCACCAATAACCAAGGAGATTTCAGGTTTAGTGGAATAGAAATAATGATAGAGATAGATACCAGCCAATCCTAGAATGACAAATAAAACTAAGATTAAACTACCGTATCGCCAATTCATACGTTGTAAGAGATTCATTTTACACTTCCCCATGACGCAATATCTTGTAGAGACTTTTCGATCACAGGTCGTTTACTACTATTTAGTAGTTTATCAAAGCGATCTGCTGCATTAAGTACGAAAGGCATACGCTGATCTTCATTGGCGAGATTCGCTATCTCATCGCTAAATTTAATAGTTCTTTCATTATCAATAAATTGACATTGGCTAGCCAATGTCAATTCAACAGGTTGCGCGACATTGTCAGGCAAAAGGTTTGTAACATAGGATAATTGGTTACCCCATAAAAACACCACTAATTGCTTATCGCTGTACATTGTATTTTGTAAAACATTAATTTGTTCATGCCTAGATAGTGTCGTCATGAA
>NZ_JBFPEZ010000013.1:0-1137 GCF_040838225.1 Xenorhabdus sp. SGI246 | reverse complement strand
ACAGTGAAACGCCTTAATAAGGCCTGACACTGACGTAATCTTTTTGGTATTCCCGTTGGTGAGCGACCAGTGCCCAAACGGTACGGGCCAGCTTATTGGCCATGCCGACTATCGCTACACAGAGTGGACGTCGTTTTTTCAATTCTGTTACCCACACCGGGGGCGTTTTAGTCAGTAAGGCGGCCGATCTTGCTCCGTGAATAAACAAGGTTCTCAGATAAGTATCCCCTCGTTTACTGATCCCCAGTAATTTAACCCGGCCTCCCGTTCCTGTCTGTTTCGGCACCAATCCCAGATAGGCCGAAAATTCTCTGCCGGATCGGAATGCGCTGGGGTCGCCCATCGTGGCGATGGCGGCGGTGGCAATCAGCACGCCGACACCGGGAATTTTCATAATCCGCTGACAATCGGCATTCTGTTTTGCCCACGCCATCAGGTGCTTTTCCACCTGCTCAATTTGTTCATCGATTTCGTTTAAGCGGTGGTATTGTTCTTCAAGAAGACTGAGCAGGAAAGGGGCCAGTTTTTCCCTTAGCCGCTCAAGTACCTCCGGTATCGCTTTATCCAATGAGGTTCTGCCCTTATGCACCGTTTCACCGAACTCCAGTAGCAAACCATGTAGCGCATTGAGTTGCGCGGTTCTGAATTTCACTAATTGGTAACGCATCCGATGTAATGACAGAATGGCCTGTTGTTCTTCGTTTTTGACGGCAACTGATTTGCCGGGCTGCTGAACGGCCAGCCATATAGCCCGGGCATCCTGAACATCGTTCTTATTGCCCATCCTGAATGCCCTGACAAACCGCGCCTGAAGCAAACGCACTTCATGCCCTAGTTTTCTTAGCTCCCGAGCCCAATAATGCGCACCGCCACAGGCTTCCATACCAATCAGGCCAGGCTCGCGGTGACTGAAAAAGGTTAAAAAATCCTGCCGTCTGAGTTGCTTATCAATAAGCTCGCCGGTGTATTCATCGACAAAATGAATTTGCATCAAATGTTTTGCAATATCGACGCCAAAAGGAGTATGTTTCATGGGTGGTTCCTCCAGTTATCAGGGAGCAACAAGCTTCCCGCTTAGGCACTATAAAGCCGGAAATCTGTGAGGATCCACGCTTCACCTCTCAATTCCAGCACGGT
>NZ_JBFPEZ010000129.1:0-1052 GCF_040838225.1 Xenorhabdus sp. SGI246 | reverse complement strand
CGCGGATGATCCGGCGGTGACTACCGGTTACCCCGCCGGTAATCCGCTGCCGGTAAACCGGGCCACCGATTTGGCCTACATTATTTACACCTCAGGCACCACCGGGCAGCCGAAAGGTGTGGCGCTGACTCACCAAAGTGTGATAAACCGCCTGTGCTGGATGTTGTCGCGTTATCCTTTCCGGCCAGCCGATAAAATACTGCAAAAAACCCCGTACACCTTTGACGTGTCAGTGTGGGAATTGCTGGCGGCGAACTGGACAGGGGCATGTATTGTGATTGCGCCGCCGGAGGCACATAAACAGCCGGCGGTGTTGCAGCAACTGATCCGGCAAAGCGGCGTGACCCTGTTGCATTTTATCCCGTCCATGCTGGGGGCATTCTGCCAGACCCTGGAGGCCAGGGGGCAGCAGTTACCGGCCGGGGTGCGTTATGTCTTCTGTAGCGGGGAGGCACTGACGGCGTCGCAGGTCAGGGCATTTAACCGAGTCCAGACGGGCAGCTCTGCCCTTATCAACCTCTATGGGCCGACGGAAGCGGCGATTGAAGTCGCCTGTTATGAGACGGATACCGCCTGTCACGGTAATGTGCCGATTGGGCGGGCGATTGATAATGTACGGCTCTATGTACTGGATAAATACGGTAACGCTTCCCCGATAGGGGCACCGGGTGAACTGTACATTGGGGGCGTTTGTCTGGCACGCGGTTACTGGAACCAGCCGGCCCTGACGGCAGAGAGTTTTGTGCCGAATCCGTTTGCGACAGCGAAAGACGCGGCATTGGGGTATACCCGGCTGTATAAAACCGGGGATTTGGTGCGCTGGCGGGCGGACGGCAATCTGGACTATCTGGGCCGCAATGATTTTCAGGTGAAAATCCGTGGCTACCGGATTGAACTGGGGGAGATCGAAAGTGCGCTGGTGACCCATCCCCAGGTGAAACAGGCGGTGGTGATCGATTGGGAACACGAGGGGGAGCGTGTGCTGGTGGCTTATCTGGTGACGGAGGGTGGGGTGCCGGATGACAGCCTGATCGGGCATCTGTCAGCCCGTT
>NZ_JBFPEZ010000128.1:0-4848 GCF_040838225.1 Xenorhabdus sp. SGI246 | reverse complement strand
GCTTAAGCGAGCGGTATTACCGTGCGGTGGCCTTTTTATTCCCTAACTCGATGTTTATCATCAAGTTTTTGATTTGGTGCCAGGGCGGGACTAGTAATTACATTTAACTACTTGAATATATATAATTTATTTTTACCTATTGATTTCATGCCCCTTTATGTGCCCCTGAAATGTTTCGTTTCTTTATCTTTATATTTTATTGATTTTTATCATTAATATTGGTTTTTTTCCTAAGGGGTAAAGAGCACATAAAGAGATTATAGATATAAAGTGTAGTAGTTCATACTTGTTCTGAGAGTCATCCACTTTGATTCAGGGTCTGTCAGATTAAATTCGGGTCAGATTTTTTTCAGCCCAAATTGTTTTTCCTTCCAATAATGTCTCTATTGGTGTTTGGCCATAACTCATTTTTCCTTGATGAATGCGGTGATAAAGGATGATTATGATGGACGCTAAAGCACAGCTCACCGTGGATATAATTGCCAAGGTAGCACAAGGAAAAATCAGCATTATTAATGCGTCAAAGCTGCTCAGTAAATCCCACAGGGCGGTAGAACATTATCTTCAACAATATCAACAAGTGGGTATTCGATAGCCAACCAGAAAATCGAGATCTGAAAGTACTGTGAGGGACGTTTTACGGCCTACTTTGCAGGCCGACAATTATGTGTCTCTGAAGTGATTGAGCCGACAAAACCTTCGTTGTATGATTTGAAAATTCAGAGAAAGTTGGATGCGCTGGCATTAGCAGGCACACTGGGCAATGTCGCTGAAGCCAGCCGACAGAGTGGCTGTTCCCACGACATGCTCTATCGTTACCGTAAATTTTTCAGAAAAAAAGAACCGTAAGCACTCAAACACACCCACCGTTAATCCGGCATTATATCATAAAAATCGGACTGCCCGTGAATATAGAAGAACAGGTCATTGCTTTTTCATTGGAAAATTCCCATCTGGCTACGGGAACAAATGAATACCAGTGCGCTGCGAGTTGAGAAAGCAAGATCATCACTTGCTAACGTATTGTGATGATCTTTGATTGAGTCATTAAGCTGGGAGCAGGTATACTGAAACGACAAAGTCCCTCGGTAATCACACTACTACAAGCAAAGTTAAATTAAAAATGGCTCTGTGAAAGTGATATGAACTTATCTTCATCAATGTTATCAGGTGATCTCTATCATGGTAATATATACTGACACCTAATAATCCTCATGAAGTTCAATATATAGAATGATAGTTACAGCTGTAGATCCTTGGTAAAGATTCAACAGAAAATTATCTAAAAGTTGTTCGATATTACAGAGAAGATACCTTTTTTCTCAATGTAGAAACCCAATTCATCATATGGATTTCCATAAGCTGATGCTGATAACCAGTTAAGACTTGTAATTAAAATATGATCATTATCCCAAGATAATATCTTTGCATGAGAAATAGGGTTTTTCTTTTTTTCTAAAAAAATTCCATTTTCTCTTAGTGAATCACTTATTTCTTCAAGTTGCTGAGTATTTATGCCTCCACTAAGAGATGAATAGTACATGTTTATATTCAAGTTATTATTATCTGTCATAGAGCTTATTAATGGTGTTAAAATTGGTCTTTCTGCATTGTTGCTTATTCTATGGCTTGCAATGAATATTGAATGTTGTGCATTGTCTCTTGCATCTAATACATAGTCATGATGTTCGTTTTTAGTGACAATTTTTATTTTGACATTTTTATTTTGAGAGAGTTCTGAGGGTGAATTATGAAACGTTTTTTTCAATTCGTATGAGATGGCTGAAATGGATTTGCTCAAATAGTTTGATACTCTTGATTTCCCTTTTGACATTATGCTCATTATATCTAATATTTCGGTGATAAGGGAATTATTTGTTACAAAAACAGAGCATTCATACCGATTAAATCCACTTGCTAACCAATTACATGAACCTATAGTAACACCATATCCGTATTCCATCGTATCGCATACTATAACTTTTGCATGTGAGCCAGTTGGATCTGAATGTATAGTGAAAAGTGAAGTTAGACCAAGCTTTACTATTTCGTCTCTATAAACAGAAAGTCCACTAAGAAATTGATTATAACTTCCTATATTTCTCTCATCGTCAGGTTCTTCTTGTCCCCATAATATATCAACTTGTACACCTCTTTGAGCAGAATAAACTAATTTTTGAAAAATAACTTGAAAGTTCTTTAACTGTATAAAGGTCGAGTGTATGATAATTCTGCTTATAGCATTATCGATCATATCTATCAAATGATCACGATGGCTTTCTGCTCCAGATATTATACTAAATTCACTTTCATCAATGAAATGCTCTTCAAATCGATTCTCATGGGGTTCGGTATTATATTTACTTAACTTTGAGATATTATTGGGGGAATCATTTTTTTCTTTATTTTCAATTCGTTTTAAATTAGCAGCAGCGATAATATCATCAGCTAATTCTTTTGATATATCGGATGGCACTCCGGTTATATTATCCGCTTCATCAACCTGTGCTATCGCAAAAGTTGTATTTTGATAGTACGGTCTATCATTTACTCTTTCTTCATATCCAATAACTTCTTCATCAGTATCTTCTACACAATTAAGAACGTCTGACAAAAATGGGGTATATTTCGGATTTTTAATATTAAGTTCTGTTGCAATAGAAGTTTTGTTCTTAAGCAACTCGTTTGCTCTTGGTTTTTTATATGTTTGATAGTTTTGATTTCTTGCATTTACCCTATAACATTTAGCTGTTTTAGGGTCTATTAAAAATCTCCTTGTAGACTCCATAGGCTCTCTTTCATAGGGAAGTTCTTCAAGATTTGCAACATTTCTTCCATTTTCAGTAATTCTGAAATGATATTTGGAATCTAACTCTACTAATTCAACCCATCCCAACTTCATAAAAGGAATTATTATTTCAATTATTAATCTTTGTGGAAGGTTAGATTTTGAAGATAACTCATCTATAGGGTATGATTTATGGCTAATTTCAAGAAGCAAAAAATGGTCTAAAGCTCCCCATCTATGTCCTTTGAATATTTTAAATTTATGAATGCCAAAATGAAAAGGAACTTTAACATAGATATTTTTATTTTCCATTTTTTTTGCCTTTATTTCCAATTGGTTCGAATTCAATTGAAGCAAGTTTGCTTTCAGATAATGATAAATCCAGTGTTTTTGTTAGTTTTGGTATGAAATCATACTCTTCTAGATTTTCCTTGGCGATCCTGTTAGACCAAGATTTAAGAAAATCATATGAGCCTATAATAATTAATTTATGTTTAGCTCTACTGAGTAGGACATTTATACGACGTTGATCTGATAAAAATCCTAAAGCACTTTTAATAGTACTTTTACCATTGTTTCTTACTAACGAAATTATAACTATATCTGCTTCACCTCCTTGGAATGAATCTACTGTAAGGCAATAACCATCATTATCATCTGGAGGAATAAAATTATTCAACAACTGTTTAAAACCATTCTTTTTTTTCTCTATCTCTATAGATTTAGATATAAGTTTTACTTGGTTGGAGTAGGGTGAAAGTACAACCAATTTCATTTTTTTAGTAGGTGTTGCATTCTTATCGAGATCTTTTAGTAACGAAATCACTGCCTTGCATTCATTTTCATTTGACCATATTGGTTTATGTTCTCCTGAACGACTGCCTTTAACTTTCTGTATATCAGGCTGGTTAATCCAGATAATTGGCGGTGTGTTTTTGAGTGCAGATTCCTCTTTTAAATTTATTACTGCATCAAAATCTTCGTCAAGATATTTTCTTTCCTTATCCTTATCTGTAACTAACTTGTCTTTATAAAAAACATTGGAAATTACTTCTGCTATATATGGATGCATACGATGCTGGACTGACAGCATAGACGATAGTTTATTTTTGCGTATTTTATCTTTACCAAATAATTGTTCATACCTTATATCCTCTTGTTCATCATCCAGAATAAGTGATTCAAATAGGTTTACAAATTTTGTTGCTCGTAGCCCTATTTCTTTTGCTTGGTTGCCATTAATAGAAGAAAAGTGCCCATTACGAATCAGTTCATTCTTTAATCTAAAATTGTTTATGCTATCCACTTCTTCGAAAATGTTTATTAGTTTTTTATTGTTAACTAATATATTTTTTAGTTCGATTGATCTATATGGTGGTAATTGATGATGATCGCCTATCATTAATCTACGGTAAGATAACAAAAGAGGACTAATCAGTTCTATACCCGTAACCTTTCCACTTTCCTCCATGATTGACCAATCAAACTGTGCTCTCTCTTTTATCATCCGTTCTACATAATCAGAATTTGTTGTAGCAAATATTAAACTTGCAGATTTTATCAGTTGATTAATCAGAGGATATCTTTTTACAGGAGATGCTTTAAGTAAGTTGTCAATATCATTCTTTAATTTATGATTGGATGAATCTCTAAATAAATCACTTTCGATAAACCTCTTTAAATAGTCTAAACCTGTTTCATCTGCACTATTTAATACGACATTGTCTTCCCCCGAAACCTTGTTGCATCTAACAATAATAGGGGAATTGATATGTTCTTCTTGATTTGTAAAATCTTTGACTACTTCGTGATAAAGATGTTGTACGGTTGCATGGTTCTGAGCAGTAAAAAGTATTCTACTGTTTGGTTCTTCCTTGAATATAAATTGAGAAAGTGCTTTTACTAAGTGAGTTTTACCAACCCCAGGAGGTCCTTGTACAAGATTCATTGGTAATGTTGATAATACTTTGGAAAAAACTTTTTGTTTTGATTCATCCAATGAAGCCATTATATCTTTTGCAATAATTTCTTCATTATTTACTAGGGGTTGTTGATGTTTT
>NZ_JBFPEZ010000127.1:0-1249 GCF_040838225.1 Xenorhabdus sp. SGI246 | reverse complement strand
ACGGGCTGGATGATGATCCGCTTGTACGCGCAGCAAAATGAAGGGGCCGTTTTTCCCAGCTATGACGAATTGCAGGTATTGCTGGCCTCCCCCCATAAAGGCAAAGCCTCCCGTGAAACCGTCAGCCGGGTGTTACTGATGCTGCGAATCACCGGCTGGCTGAGTTTATGCAAGCGTATCCGGGATGAACACGGACGGGTGCGGGGCAATATCTATGCCCAACACGATGAGCCGCTGACCTGCCGTGATGCCGAAATTCTCGATCCCCACTGGCTGGATACGGTGGCGGAAGCCTGTCGCAGTAAAAACCGCACCATCAGTCAGACTGCCTGGGATGTCCTGACCGATATCAAAGACGATCCGCTGATGCGCCATCGTCACAGCCATATCCGTTTGCTGGAAGAACGGCTGAATGCCGTGCAAACCCCGCAGCAAAGGGTGATGCGCCAGAACTTTCAACAAGGAAAACAGTTAACCGAACTCAGTCATATAAAGCCGGGTTCGGAAACCGAACTGAGTCAGCAAAAGGAACACACTGTGCTGAATTCGGTATCCGAACTCAGTCTTAAATCAACGCGTTATAGTGATCCCGTTAAACCGAACCGTTATGTACGTTCTTTCACACAGAGTGTGAATAAAAAAACATACGTAGCAGACCCGCAGTCTGCTATTTTTCTGCCAGAAGGACTTTGCCGACAACTGGAGCCGGAAGCGGTGACGATGCTGAACAGCCAGTTGCAGGCGCTGCCTGCTGAACAGGCACAGACCGTGCTGAATTGTCTGGATAAGGCGTTACAGGCAGGGAAAATCGGCAATCCGGTCGGCTGGTTGCTGGCAATGATGAAACGGGCACGGGAGGGAAAATTATATGGACAACCTGAAACCGCTGTTACCGCGCCTGCCATTGTGAAGAAGCCAGTTGAATTCACCCAACATGTTGAGCGTTCCGCTTCACCTTCCTCACAAGCTCATGTCCGCAACATAGTGAAAGATATCCGTCAAAAGCTGACGCTGGCAAAATATCACCGCGATGTTATTGATTAAAAAACGCCCGCTGCTGGCAGTGCCAGCACTGACTAAAAAATCGCCTTTTTACGATAAGCAGGCTTTCTGTGGAACGACAGTCTGGTCAGAATGGCACTCTGCTTTTTCTTCATTCCTGATGATATTTCGGTCAAATCAGGTCGTATGACGCTTCTGTTTTTATTGCTGTATGAATATCATACACTGCTGGCAGTGCCAGCATTGC
>NZ_JBFPEZ010000126.1:0-1204 GCF_040838225.1 Xenorhabdus sp. SGI246 | reverse complement strand
GCAATGCTGGCACTGCCAGCACTGTATGATATTTATACAGCAATAAAAACAGAAGCGTCATACGACCTGATTTGGCCGAAACATCATCGGGAAGAAAGCCTGCTTATCGTAAAAAGGCGATTTTTTAGTCAGTGCTGGCACTGCCAGCAGCGTGCGTTTTTTAATCAATAACATCGCGGTGATATTTTGCCAGCGTCAGCTTTTGACGGATGTCTTTCACTATGTTGCGGACATGGGCTTGTGAGGAAGGTGAAGCGGAACGCTCAACATGTTGGGTGAATTCAACCAGCTTCTTCGCAGCGGCAGGCGCGGTAACAGCGGTTTCAGGTTGTCCATATAATTTTCCCTCCCGTGCCCGTTTCATCATTGCCAGCAACCAGCCGACCGGATTGCCGATTTTCCCGGCCTGTAACGCCTTATCCAGACAATTCAGCACGGTCTGTGCCTGTTCAGCAGGCAGCGCCTGCAACTGGCTGTTCAGCATCGTCACCGCTTCCGGCTCCAGTTGTCGGCAAAGTCCTTCTGGCAGAAAAAGAGCAGACTGCGGGTCTGCTACGTATGTTTTTTTATTCACACCCTGTGTGAAAGAACGTACATAACGGTTCGGTTTAACGGGATCACTATAACGCGTTGATTTAAGACTGAGTTCGGATGCCGAATTCAGCACAGTGTGTTCTTTTTGCTGACTCAGTTCGGTTTCCGAACCCGGTTTTATATGACTGAGTTCGGTTAGCTGTTTTCCTTGTTGAAAGTTCTGGCGCATCACCCTTTGCTGCGGGGTTTGCACGGCATTCAACCGTTCTTCCAGCAAACGGATATGGCTGTGACGATGGCGCATCAGCGGGTCGTCTTTGATGTCGGTCAGGACGTCCCAGGCGGTCTGACTGATGGTGCGGTTTTTACTGCGACAGGCTTCCGCCACCGTATCCAGCCAGTGGGGATCGAGAATTTCGGCATCACGACAAGTCAGCGGCTCATCGTGCTGCGCATAGATATTGCCCCGCACCCGTCCGTGTTCATCCCGGATACGCTTGCACAAACTCAGCCAGCCGGTGATTCGCAGCATCAGTAATACCCGGCTGACAGTTTCACGCGACGCTTTGCCTTTATAGGGGGATGCCAGCAACACCTGCAATTCGTCATAACTGGGGAAAACCGCCCCTTCATTTTGCTGCGCGTACAGGCGGATCATCATCCAGCCCGT
>NZ_JBFPEZ010000125.1:0-3521 GCF_040838225.1 Xenorhabdus sp. SGI246 | reverse complement strand
CATAAATTATTCATGACGACATTATCTAGTGCTGTCCTATTGAATTCAGTTTCCATTCTGGAAACTGATCTGGCGTTCGGTGTTTCCACTATAAGCCTCCAGATATGTACCATAATGTCGAAACAACATTTCAGGTCCCTTGTGTCCCATTTGCGAGGCGAGCCAGAACAGATTTGCACCTTGGCTAATATGCTTGGTGGCAAATGTATGTCTTGTCTGATACGGGTTGCGATAGCGGATGCCTGCTTTTTTTAACGTTGGAACCCAGGCCTTTTTGCGAATGGCATCAGCTCCAGCCCACGGTTCGTTAGTCTTGGGATCTTCGAATATTTCCCTGTCTTTCAAAAAAGTAAAGGACTTCTGGCTGGACAAAGCGAGCATTGCCTGATCATTCAACTCAACCTTTCGCTTTCCTGCTTTGGTTTTTGTTCCTTTAATTACACCTACGACACTGGCAGCGGTAATATGTGCTGTTTTTCCTATGAAATCGATATCTGACCAACGTAATGCACACAATTCAGAACTGCGAAGACCTGTATTAATGGCAAACCGAAAAAGATTTTCCCATTGTTTATTTCCTGCCGCCGAAAGTAAGGCGGTAACTTCATCTGGCGATAAAGGGTCAATAATATATTCTTTATCTTCTTCTGTGCGTTCTGTCTGATACCGGGAGGCCGTTACCAAGCTTACAGGATTAACACTGACTAACCCGTCAGTAACCGCCTCATCAATAGCACTGCGTAAAAAAGACAGTTGATTTCTAATGGTTTTCAAAACGGTTGTTTGCTTTTGAATCCAGTTTTTTAATATTGCAGGCGTTAGATCTACAACAGGCATTCTATGTAAATCAGATAAAGCATTTTTGCATTTTTTATATCCACCGATTGTCGATGGGGATAAATTCCGAGTGCTACAAATTTTTAAATACTCATCTAAATAATCAGCAATTGTACGGGATTTATCTGCATTACCAAAAATAGAAAGTTTATTTGAATTTGGGAAATACTTTGCATAAGAAAAAGTTCCTTTTTCAATATTATTCTGGATTTCCCCTAACAGTCGATCTGCGTATTTAATGTTTTTGTTGTTTACCTCCAGTCGAGAGAGGGGTTCTCTACATAAAACCCCCCTGTAAGTAAATGTTATAACCAGAGTACTTCCCGTTTTGTGTTGACGAACGGTTACCCCCCGAGGGAGGATAAGCTCACTTTGTTTTTTCTGGCCCATTTAGATACCTCAACTAAATCAATCCAACGTTCTTTTACTCCATTAACTTTTAGTACATGAATCCCTTCTATCCAAATTTGACGTTGTAACCGTTTGTTAATGGCATCAATACTTTCTCCGGTATATTGGCAGTATGCTGAAATAGGCACGCAGTCTAAATTCACCATTATTTTTTATTCCTCTGATACCCATTCCCCAAAATCACCTTAGCTACTTTCGCCGGTGTTGCTTTTCTTTCCCATGTTGCATCAAAAATAATGCCGTTCAGTTCCGTAGTGAGAATATCATTCAAATTCTTTGGCCTTTCGCTGTAGGGAACCTGATCAGGCACTCCATTCATCACGTCGATAACCAGCGCAGCGATTTCTTCTTCCCCGCGTTCTGGCTTACGGTATCCCGCTTTCCAGACTGCATCGGTGATATCAGCAGGATCGCCCCAGACTGAGGCGATGATTTGGGTCAGGTGGAATGAGTTATTGATCATTGCTCTTTTCCGTTATCAAGGTCGATAGACAGTTGTCCGGCTTCTTTCAGTGCACTAATCATTTTTTGACGCTTTCCTTTGGTCTTTTTGCGGGCGTTCATGATCTGGCTGCACACAGAAAGTAGTTCAGTTTCTTTCTTTTCATCCCTCGTAAGCTGGTGGCGTAACTCGTCAAATTTACCAACCATGTGATCGAGGGACGGAAGAGCATTAATCCCAATACCTGATTTTCCCGATTTGAAATCGATAAATGCCTGATTCACATCAAGCTGAAAATCCGGGCGAATCCACCCTGCATAAGAAACGGCTATCAGTTCATGAGCGTAAGTGCCGGGTGATGTACCGCCATTGTTGACGCAGACTACTTTTTGAGCAGACGCCAAATATGGCGTCTGGATATTTTTCAATAGCTTAGCTTCCAGTTCTGCGATAAGTTCTTTTGCATGCTTGGTTCTCAGCCATCTGTTGGGTGCTTTTTCCTCACCTTCTTTGCTGGCCTTATGCAGGGTGTTCAGGTTGTAGCGCCCGAATTCATCAAGAGGAATTTCAACGCCGACAACCACGGGTAACAATTTGCCTTTCATTATTTCTTTTTCCTCTTTTTGCCTTTCTTCGGAGTTATCTTCACGTCTGCCACTTTGGGTGCGGGTGGCAGAGGAGGGCACGCGCCCTCGTGAATGTAAAAGTTACGTCTCATGCGGTGAATATGCTGCCTGGTGTAATCCCTGCCATCGTCGATGTGAACTACCGTTCTGACCAGTTCGTCGTTAATGTTCACCATCAGGCGGTGCTCATTTGTCACGGCCTGCCTCCATGCAAATGATTTTGTAAGCCCGCATCATGTGATTCACCTTTCCCGTGAGAATGGTCTTTCTGAAAAAGAAGCCGACAGAAGACGCATGGACAGGCGTAGCTAACAGGGCGGCATCAACGCAACGGTTATGCAGTTGGCGTTCAGTGATGAAACTGGCAATGATGATTTGTGCCGTGCTTCCTTTATCCTGATAGTCGATTTTCATTGAAACGCCCCCTTAGCTGCCAGCGTGTTGCCCATGTCATTGATCATGCTTTGCCATATCTCACGCCCGTAGTTAGTCAGACAGCTATTGACTACGCATTTTTCCATCAAGTTAATGGCTATCACTTCCCATGCCGGGTAATTCTGCTGGAGTACTTCCAGCGCGTAACTATCCACCAGCTCACGAATGCCTTTTATCCCATCAACAATAGCGACATTGATTTCTGTTTTGCCGACTTGCATTGTGAAGTGATCGCCGCCGTTACGGGTTGTTACATCGTGATAGATAGCGGCTGCGTAGGTATTCGCCAGTGCATTAAGACGAAAGTTTTTCGTTATCACTTGAGCCTCCTGTCAATGAATAACCGGCATAGCGTCAAACTCGCCAGCCTCTACAGCTTTGAGTAAATCATCGTGCAAGATAGAAAGCCCCTCGCGTCCTTTCTCAGATAACCAGTTGCCTCTCTCTGGCTGCGTATTGATAAAATCCATATACATTCTGACCGCCATATCTGCGCCTTCTTCGCTACCGGCCTGCTCAAAGGCGATCCCCTCAAGATGGGTTGCTATTAATTCGGTGTTCAAATACGAATAATTGTTGTATTATGGAAAGATGAAAAAAGATACTCGACAACTTCCTCCAGAGATACAGCAATATAATCGGCAATTGGTGATACGCATGTATCAACAAGGGATCTCGCGGAATACCATCGCTGAAACATTAGGTATCAGCTACAACAGCATTTGTATTTGGATAAGAGCCTGGGAAAACAGCGGAGATGAAGCCTTGCT
>NZ_JBFPEZ010000124.1:0-1430 GCF_040838225.1 Xenorhabdus sp. SGI246 | reverse complement strand
TTGCCGATGCCATGCGTTACGTATTGCGTCAATCGGGCTATACACTCTGTGCACCTGACAAGAAGAATGACATTTTATATCGTCAGCCGCTGCCGTCAGTGCACTATCAGTTAGGCCCTGTCAGGTTACGCACTGCGTTGCAGGTGATGGCAGGTCCGGCCTGGCAACTGGAAGTGGATGAGGTGCAGCGTGTGGTTTGCCATCATTTACGGCAGGGCTATCAACTCCCGACTCCGGTCAAACATCCTCAGTCAGGAGGGCGCAGATGAGATTACACCAGCTCAGTGTGTTGGTATGGCTGCTGAGCAGTTCGGTCTGGGCAACAACACCGACACCATTAGCTTTACAGCAGACACAAGCGACAGAAAGCCAGCCGCAATCCCTGAAAAGCCCAGCTGAACAGTGGCAGTTAAGTGCCGATGAATACCAGCGTTACCAGCAACTGATGAAGGGGCCACGGGGTATCCAGTCGCCGGGGCTTGATCCGTTGACCGCATTAGGTATTGAAGCCGATGGTGATGCTGAACGCCGCCGTTATGCCGAACAGTGGGTCAGGGCGGAGTTTGCCCGCACCGAAAAAGAATTGCGCTTCCAGCGGGAAGTAGACGCCGCCTGGCAACGGCTGTTTCCGGATGTGTTGCCGGTCAATATGGAAGAATCGCATGAAGTAAATGGTCGGCTGGCATTGTTTGTCAGAGCCAAAGATTGCCCGCAATGTGACACCCGTTTGGCTGAAGTCCTGGCGGCAAAGCAACCCGTTGATATTTATCTGGTTGACAGTCAACGTAATGATGACACCTTACGGCAGTGGGCTAAAACGCATCATATTCCGGTTGAACAGGTCCGTAACCGACAAATCACGCTGAATCATGATACGGGTTACTGGTTCCGGTTTGGTAAGGGACTGATGCCTGTATTGTTGCGGCAGGGGGAACAGGGATGGCAGGTCACGTCATTACAATGAAACGGGTGAGCGTATTCCCCATTATCGGCCTGTTATGGATGACTCCCTGCCATGCCGAACTGAACGTGATTGCTGATTTGGGTGGTAAAGATGCCTCGCCCTTTTATGAAAGTATTCATGCTCAGCCTGATGATATTTCGACCCTACCACCATATTCCTTACAAGAAATGGCGGGTGAAGCAGCGATGTTGCCAGTCAATACACCGGAACTGACACCGGGAAAAGTGGCAAGCCGGCCATTGCAACTGCCGGGCATTGGTGCGTTATTTCTGATTGGTGATGACGCTGATTCACGTCGGTGGTTAAGCCAGAATGCAACACGACTGAAGACACTACACGCTGTTGGACTGGTTGTCAATGTCAGTGAAATGGCAGGCTTACAGTCACTGCGGGCATTAGCGCCGGATGTCTTGTTATCGCCGGCTTCCGGTTCGGAATTGGCTCGCCGTTTGCAACTGCGACATTA
>NZ_JBFPEZ010000123.1:0-1436 GCF_040838225.1 Xenorhabdus sp. SGI246 | reverse complement strand
TTGCCGATGCCATGCGTTACGGATTGCGTCAATCGGGCTATACACTCTGTGCGCCTGACAAGAAGAATGACATCTTATATCGCCAGCCGCTGCCATCAGTGCACGCTCAGTTAGGCCCTGTCCGGTTGCGTACTGCGTTACAGATGATGGCAGGTCCGGCCTGGCAACTGGAAGTCGATGGGGTGCTGCGTGTGGTGTGTCACCATTTGCGACAGGGTTATCAGCACCCGGCTCCGGCTAAACAAGCCCAGCAGGAAGGAGAGCGTTGATGACATCGCACCGATCCGGTCTATTGATGTGGTTACTGCTGAGCAGTTCGGTCTGGGCAGCCACACCGACACCATTAGCTTTACAGCAGACACAAGCGACAGAAAGCCAGCAGCACTCCCTGAAAAGTCAGGCTGAACAGTGGAAGTTAAGTGCCGATGAATACCAGCGTTACCAGCAACTGATGAAGGGGCCACGGGGTATCCGGTCGCCGGGGCTTGATCCGCTGACCGCATTAGGCATTGAAGCCGATGGTGATGCTGAACGCCGCCGTTATGCTGAACAGTGGGTCAGGGCGGAGTTTGCCCGAACTCAAAAAGAACTGCGTTTCCAGCGGGAAGTGAATGCTGCCTGGCTGCGGCTGTTTCCGGATGTCTTGCCGGTCAATATGGAAAAATCGCATGAAGTAAATGGTCGGCTGGCATTGTTTGTCAGAGCCAAAGATTGTCCGCAATGTGACACACGTTTGGCCGAAGTCCTGGCGGCGAAGCAACCCGTTGATATCTATCTGGTCGACAGCCAACGTAATGATGACACCTTACGGCAGTGGGCTAAAACGCATCGTATTCCTGTTGGACAGGTCCGTAACCGACAAATCACCCTGAATCATGATACGGGTTACTGGTTCCGGTTTGGTAAGGGACTGATGCCTGTATTGTTGCGGCAGGGGGAACAGGGATGGCAGATCACGTCATTACAATGAAATGGGTGAGCGTATTCCCCATTATCGGCCTGTTATGGATGACTCCCTGTCATGCCGGACTGAACGTGATTGCTGATTTGGGTGGTAAAGATGCCTCGCCCTTTTATGAAAGCATTAATACCCAGCCGGATCATCGTTCTGCACAATCATACCATTTCTTGTCAGAAGTGACGGGGGAAGCGGCCATGCTGCCGGTTAAAACACCAGAACTGACACCGGGAAAAGTGGCAAGCCGTCCATTGCAACTGCCGGGCATTAGGGCGTTATTTCTGATTGGTGATGACGCTGATTCACGTCGGTGGTTAAGCCAGAATACAACACGACTGAAGACACTGCACGCTGTTGGACTGGTTGTCAATGTCAGTGAAATGGCAGGCTTACAGTCACTGCGGGCATTAGCGCCGGATGTCTTGTTATCGCCTGCTTCCGGTTCGGAATTGGCTCTCCGTTTGCAACTGCGACATTA
>NZ_JBFPEZ010000122.1:0-1828 GCF_040838225.1 Xenorhabdus sp. SGI246 | reverse complement strand
CTTAAGCGAGCGGTATTACGTTACGAGGGCGGGTTTCGTTACCGCCAGTCTTATCTGTTGTAAATTTGTGAAATCCTGCACCTCCGCCAGCTGCTCTTCCATTTCCTGGTTCATTGATTGTTTGATAAGTATGTGAATGGGATTTAAATTCATCGGCCTGCCAACTCAAAATCTCACGCCCCTTATCTGCATCGACTTTGCGCCCTCCGTCATCCCAACCGCGAATAAACTCACCGCGTAACTCGGGGCAGTATCCCGGAGGGGTAGGCTTCTGCCAATTGGGGATAGAGCGTTTTATCAAATGCCTGACCATTGCAGGTGAAATATCCGGCTGGCGCTTTGGGTAACGGCCAGGGAATTGATGTGGTCCAATGATTTTGGTCACCGTTATAGAGGTGATATTCTCACTTCAACACGCAAATAGGTGACATGATGAAAAGACGTTTCAGCCCCGAATTTAAACTGGAATCTGCCCAGCCAGTCCTTGACCAGCATTACAGCATAAGAGAAGCCGCGAAGGCGATGAATGTGAGTAAATCGGCAATGGAATCTTGGGTTCGCCAGTTAAAACAGGAGCGACAAGGCCAATCACCCAAAGCCTCACCCATCACGCCGGAGCAAATTGAAATACGCGAACTGAAAAAGAAACTGCAACGCCTTGAAATGGAAAACGATGTATTAAAAAAAGCCTCAGCACTCTTGATGTCGGACTCCATGAACAGTTCTCGTTAATCGAGCAATTCAGAGTGCATTATCCGGTGGTTTCCCTTTGCCAACTGTTCGGGGTTCATCGCAGTAGTTATCAGGCCTGGCACAAGCGAGTCAAGCGGCCAGACTCTGCTCGCGTAACGCTAAAAAGCCGGGTTCGTGAAGCCTTTAACAAAAGTCACGGTTCTGCCGGAGCACGAACGAGCCTCGATAGTTACCCGTGAGGGGATCCCATTAGGCCGATGGCGGGCCGGAAAACTCATGACTGAACTCGGGCTGGTCAGTCGTCAACAACCCAAACATCGGTATTCACGAAAGGAGCAGGAACATGTTGATATTCCAAACCATCTTGACCGCCAATTTGCTGTTACGGAACCCAATCAGGTTTGGTGTGGTGACATCACCTACATCTGGACAGGTCAACGTTGGGCGTATTTAGCGGGGGTTCTCGACTTATTTGCGCGTAAACCCGTCGGTTGGGCGATGTCATTTTCGCCCGACGCTGAGTTAACGAAGAAAGCCTTAACAATGGCATTTGAATCAAGAGGAAAGCCACAAGGTGTGATGTTTCACAGCGATCAAGATTACTCGGTACCCGAACCGTTGAAACTAATCTGGCAGGATATCAGCAATTGCTGAGCTGGGCGCAAACATGGGGAACCGTGAATCAGGCCAGCATCGAGGGAACCGGAACTTATGGGGCGGGCCTGACCCGTTTTTTGATTAAAAAGGGTATTGAAGTCTTGGAGATCACGCGACCAGATCGTTCAATGCGACGACAGAATGGAAAGTCTGACCCACTGGATGCAGAATGTGCAGCCCGGACGGTGCTGGCAGGCAGAACGCAGGCTATTCCTAAACAACCATCCGGTATCTGTGAGGCATTACGGATCACCGGCGTTGCCAGACGCAGTGCGGTCAAAGCTAAAACACAGGCTATCAATCAGATACGTGCCTTATTGGTCAGTGCTCCTCAAGATATCCGCGATGCGCTCTGGAAAAGTAACCCTCGTGAATGTGTTAATGCGTGTTTAATGCAAACTGAACAGGCTAATTCTTTGTCCTCACAAATTTTATTGCAAATATTGGGCGGGCTGGCACAGAGATGGAAACTCTTGGC
>NZ_JBFPEZ010000121.1:0-1048 GCF_040838225.1 Xenorhabdus sp. SGI246 | reverse complement strand
GGCTGACAGATGCCCGATCAGGCTGTCATCCGGCACCCCACCCTCCGTCACCAGATAGGCCACCAGCACACGCTCCCCCTCGTGTTCCCAATCGATCACCACCGCCTGTTTCACCTGGGGATGGGTCACCAGCGCACTTTCGATCTCCCCCAGTTCAATCCGGTAGCCACGGATTTTCACCTGAAAATCATTGCGTCCCAGATAGTCCAGATTGCCGTCCGGCCGCCAGCGCACCAAATCCCCGGTTTTATACAGCCGGGTATACCCCAATGCCGCGTCTTTCGCTGTCGCAAACGGGTTCGGCACAAAACTCTCTGCCGTCAGGGCCGGCTGGTTCCAGTAACCGCGTGCCAGACAAACGCCCCCAATGTACAGTTCACCCGGTGCCCCTATCGGGGAAACGTTACCGTATTTATCCAGTACATAGAACCGTACATTATCAATCGCCCGCCCAATCGGCACATTACCGTGACAGGCGGTATCCGTCTCATAACAGGCGACTTCAATCGCCGCTTCCGTCGGCCCATAGAGGTTGATAAGGGCAGAGCTGCCCGTCTGGACCCGGTTAAATGCCCTGACCTGCGACGCCGTCAGTGCCTCCCCGCTACAGAAGACATAACGCACCCCGGCCGGTAACTGCTGCCCCCTGGCCTCCAGGGTCTGGCAGAATGCCCCCAGCATGGACGGGATAAAATGCAACAGGGTCACGCCGCTTTGCCGGATCAGTTGCTGCAACACCGCCGGCTGTTTATGTGCCTCCGGCGGCGCAATCACAATACATGCCCCTGTCCAGTTCGCTGCCAGCAATTCCCACACTGACACGTCAAAGGTGTACGGGGTTTTTTGCAGTATTTTATCGGCTGGCCGGAAGGGATAACGCGACAACATCCAGCACAGGCGGTTCATCACACTGCGGTGAGTCAGCGCCACACCTTTCGGCTGCCCGGTGGTGCCTGAGGTATAAATGATGTAGGCCAAATCGGTGGCCCGGTTTACCGGCAGCGGATTACCGGCGGGATAACCGGCGGTCACCGCCGGATCATCCGCG
>NZ_JBFPEZ010000120.1:0-6086 GCF_040838225.1 Xenorhabdus sp. SGI246 | reverse complement strand
CATGATTGATCCTCGCCGAGTAAAAGTGATAAAAATGAAATTGAAATTTATAAGGGTTACTGTCTGTAGCCGAATTGAAGGATTGTGTGAGACGGGTTTATTCGCTGAAACTGGCATTCGAGTTTTTTATTGCCCCACGAACGCAACGGATCACCGCAATAACTGCCGCCTGCTACAGCGTAATTTATCGTGGTTGCCGGGGCATTAATTCGCCAGACAAACGGCCAGTCACCGCCATTCAATGCGTCCCCGCACGCAGACATACCTGCTCTGGCCTGCCGGAATTCAGTTATAGTAATGTGGAATCCCAGTTCTGCCGCCAGTCCGATAAAATAGGATTTGGACTGCCCCCCTGTGCGTAATAACTTTGAGACCACGGACTTTTGCCGCAATGAGATACTGTCAATTTCCCCAATAGCGCAGTCATCCGGCAACCCTAGTGATTTTTCCCACTCCGGTAACATGATCGTCGCGGTTGCCGGGAAACTGCCTTCCAGTAATAAATGCGCATCCTGATCACTGCGATGATAGCTACGGGCAAGTGCCCGAATGACCTTACTGATAGCTGATTTTGGGTGCCGCGTCCATGCCATCCCGGTAGGTAACAGACCATTTAATGCCAGGGTATAATTCACTTCGCTGTACTGTTTCATGTATATTTCACCTCGCCGCGTACAGGTAAGTGACCAATTGGTAAGGCAATATTATCTGCCGGTGATGTGATCACAAATCCTGTTGTGCCCGGTATGCCCGCAATGGCATATTGCAGTTCGGATATGAATATGCGCCCGGAGCCATCCGGATTACCGTTTTCAAACAGTACGTTATCAATCGCCTCATTAATACGCGCCGTCACATCGGTGCTGACATGAGAAAGACCGTGGAGGGTAAAATCAATCCGATACTTTATCGGCGATAACACCCAGACTAAGGCCGTGACCGGTTGTAAGGCATAAAGGGCGTCAGCCACTCTTAGTTGATCTCCGGTGGCATGCACCGCATACGGTTCATGGGATGACACGCCGTCTGTACCGATAGGAAAACCGCCCTGTGCATTGTTATCAGCCATAATATAGACGCCGACCGTTCCGGCTCCAGCCGCTCTCGGTCTGACCCAGACACGGGTAATGCCCGGCACGGATAGCGCCCACTGTTTATAATCGTCACTGGAACCACCCTGTGGTGTGCCCTGATAGGCGAGTAACATACGGGAACGAAAATCCGCTTCTTTCTCAATATCTGCCCCGCCTGTTATAGGTGCAATCGCTGTACCTTCAACATCGACCCCTGCCAGACTCTGATCCAACGTTAGTACTGTACCCGATGGCGCATTTCCTGCCGAACCGCCCCCCGAATCATCCTCTGTACTTTCTGGTAATAACGCAATCAGGCTAACGTTTCCCTGCCCATTGGCATTAATACGAGTCTCAGTCAGGGTTTGGTACTGATACCCATCCCCCCGGTTAAGTCTTGTCCCGGCAGGAATGACAGTCCCTGCCATCCCTGTAAACTGATATTGTTCACAGTGAGCCGCTGTTGCCGGTTTGCGAAAAATCTTCTTTAACGCGGCCCATCCAGACAACCATTCATCCGTGGCCGTAAACGGGGTAGTCTGGATGGCGATATAATCAAGGTAGGCGTAATGCAGATGCGCCATACCTGCATCCATATCAGCCAGCACACCCATATTGGAAAAGCGTAATAACGGGCCAGTTTCCTGTAATTCTGATTGTAAATAACTGCGGTTCTGCGCACGAAGTTCAGTGAGTGTTTTTCGTTTAAAGGGCATTTTCTCGCTCCCAGACCCAGAAAAAGCGTAAATCCTCGTTATCCCGCCCCGGACGCTGATAACGGATTATCATATTCAATCGATTAGGCCAGACAATTTGTGTGCGAATATCAATCGCCACAGCCACGCCATCGTCTAACATCCATTGCAGCGCCTCACGGGCATAATCCTCAGCCGCCAATGCGACAGAGGTAGTGAGTTTCTGTCGATGTAATAACCACAACCGGGACCCTATCTGATAATCAGCCCCGTTATCACCCCACCAGCCACGACGATCTGCGCCCTCTATATCATCATCAGGGCGCGCCTGACGATCCGTAAATAAGCTGATAATGATGGCAGTTTGCAGGTCATTACCGGTTACCAAATCCCCGTGCCCTATCAACCAGTCAGCATGAATATTTTTGACATCCCACCAGGAGGTAATATCACTCATTTGACGGTTTCCCCGGTTATCTGACTGGTGACTGTCGCATCACCGGATTTCACACCCGGCACTGGATGCGTATGACGGTTATAGGTATCGCGCAACTGTTTCATGGTTGTAGTGTTATTGTTGCAGTTATCAATGACATCACCGGTGACTTTTAGTACCGGGGTATTCAACAACACTTCGGTGGACGCATTGATGGTGACTTTTGCCGCATTATTGACAGTAACCGGTTGTCCTTTCGCTTCGACGGTGATCCCCGATGCTGTCAGTAAGATATGCAGCCCCCATTGGTTATGCACCACCACTTCACCGGGGTTTAACCCTTTGTGCCGGTACTGTTGATGATTGCTACCAATTACGACAGCGTTAGAGCGGTCACCACCCAAAAATGCCAAGACCACATCCGTGTTCTCAGGCAGTCCGGAGGAAAAACCAAACTCAGCGATCCGGTGTGTGTTGTCCCGGACTTCCATTGCGGTTTGATACTGTACTTGCTGGATAACCCCCTTATCATTACAGGTAGTTACCCTGCCTAAACCAAGCATCATCATTGCGCGGCGATATAAATTCTTAACGTCCATTGCGTCAATAACCTCCGTTACGCAGTTCTATGATTGCATCGTAAAATGCATACGGTTGTACGGTAAAGGCAGCCGGTGGCATCAAGGTTAGCTCTGCCCGTGTGCCGTCATCTTTATTGCGAATATAAGACACTTCCGATAACAGCCATTGCTCGGATTCCAGTCCGAACACCGGTAAATGGATCGGGATCAGGGTATTGGGTGTCCATAATGTCCCGCTGACATCCCGCCAGCTATCAACCAGCACTTTAAGGACCTTAGAACGCCCGTAGCGGCGGTTCATTTCCCAGTTAATCGCGTCTTGCTGCTTTCCCCATGTATGCAAGGTACTTTCGATAATGGTGACGTAATTGCGATAGCGCATCTTTTCCGCTTCCGGGTCTTTTGCTGTGGCAATTGTTACCACTTCATAACCTTTTCCTGCCGACAGTTCACTTAACCCGCTGACATTCATAGACAGACCGATGTACTCAGAGAACCGTTCATTCATGGAGGACTGGTAATCGGCCATTTCAATGTTTTTTCCCTGTGACACACCACTGGCAGCCACTTTGTCACTGACACGGGTCAGAAATAAATTGCCGTCCGGCGTGTCGTAATACAGCAGGGCAGACCAGCGGGTGATGCGGTCAATGATTTCCTGTGAAGATTCCCCCCAGTTCAGGGTGAATTGCGGCACGGTTTTCATATCAGCCACATCCGATTTCACTTCAATGCCGTACCATTGCGCCAGTTTTTGAGCAATTTGTAATGCCGTCGCTGAAGTGATCACGTTCTGCGGCCATTTTGCCGAGCAATCAACCAAATCCTGACATTTACTGCGTCCGGTTACCCGTATCTGGTGGGTACTTTTGTTAATGGATGAACTCCAGATATCGATATATCCTGTCATTACCGGATCATTTCCCAGTAATACCTGACAGGGATGACCCGCTTCTACCTGTTGCTTCTCATCGCTGCCGGGATAATAGTCCATCAACATCAGTTCAAAATCAGACGGCAAGCGTTCAATGCCCCGTGTGACACGGACACTGTCCCAGCCATAAATAGCCTTACCGCCAATCACTAATGACAGTTCATCATTTTTTTTCATTGTCTCAGCGCCTTAAATCGGGTAGGCATAAAAGCCGGATGACGGGGATTGGTCGCCTGTATCAGTTCATTGCTGCGTCCGGCATCTTGATAAATCCGGTTAGCCACCGTCAGGGCTGGCAACACAGCGGGCAGACTGAACTGAGCCAACCGTCCAGCTTCTGCGCCTTTCAATGCTGAACTGGTCATAAATTCATCCCGCAATGACATCAGAGACTGATAAATGTCATCCGTGCTTAAATCACCGGCCATCACTAATGCGTTATCCAGTGCATGACACACCCTATTCTGTAAATCATGGGCTTCCTGGTTGTTTGCCGGGGTAAATTCACTGGCGACCTGCGCCATTGCGCCCGCCGACAACACGACCAACAGCAGAACGGTCATTTCTGTGACATACCGGTCAACCGAGCCTTGCTGGTAGCGGGTATTCTGAAAGGCAGCCAAATGTTCAAAAATAGCTACTTTCTCATCAGCACTGCCGGCTGACTGGATAATCGCCATCACCACATTGCCGGCTGACTCAGTAAAAATTTCCACGGTCGGGGCAGTACTCAGGGCTTCAAGGCTGCGGGCGATGGCTTTACGTCCCATCACTACCTCAGCAGTGGTTTTCTTCACTATCTCAGCCTCATCACGGCTTTCGTCATCCCGTGACCGAATCCCCGTTGCCCCTGATACTGTACCGCCAATGGTGCCGCGCTGATAACGGCCGTAACGCTCACTGCCGAAAGTGGTCTTCAACATGTCACTGAGGTTGGTCACTTCATCCACCGAACGAGTCACCATACCCACCCACTGATTGGCGGTCTGTTTGATGATCCGCATTCCCTGCACCACCGAGCGGATTTCCCCTCTCACCATTGAGATATATTTGGCCAGTGTGGTGGTGTAGGTTTTCAGCCAGTTTTTCTTCACCTCGGTAGCGGATTTGGTGCTGTTGGTGACCGCAAAGACTTTCAGGCCGGATTCAATCACCGTCAACGTGAACTCAAACACCCGGCCTGATTCCATGCTTTCAGTCATACGCAGGCCGCTTTCTGTCACACTGACGGTCAGTTCACCCAGTGTCGGATGAACCAATGTCCCCGTTGTTCCGGTTTCACAGGCCGCAACTAGATTCTTGCGCTGTGTGATAACATCCGGGGCGTCATAGATGGCGCTGTTCTGAATGATAAAACCCCGGATCGTTATTCTGCGGGTTGCCCGGCCTAAATCTTCCAGCCAGGCAGTATCACGGTACGGGTATTCATGCACTGCCTGACGTCGTCCGAAGACACTTTCCCCGGATACCACAGCAAACGGCACCCCGCGGAAAGAAGCCGGGTGCAAATGTTCGGCCCACTTCCATGACGAATCACTGCCGCCGCCCAACAAAGAAGAAAGGGCATCTTTTATCAAGGCCATGTCATAACCTCTTTTTTGGATACAAAAAAACCGCATCAGGCGGCGTTAGAAATAAAAAACCCGTTCGGGTCAGTGGAAGTGTCTACGCGGTTGTTCTGGACACAGCACTTCTTCCATGCGAGCAGTAATGCGTTTGTTTCCGCGCGGTAATACTCATGTCAATTCTCAACATCCTATTGCAAGCCAAAAAATATACGCAAAAGCGTCAGAACCTTTTTCCAAATCCATTGTTACCCACGCCCCTTCTTGATTTGGATCACCAAAATAAGCGGACATATTGCCCCCTATACGATCATTCGCAACCGGTGTTGCCAAGCCGCCAAAACAGCCCGTTGGGAACTTCATCGGAAACTGAACCCATTCACGCGCCTCATATAACTTATTTTTTGTATACCCCCATTGACAGATAAATCCGCTATCTTCGCACTTAAACCATCCGCTTTTAGCCATCAAACCCTTATTCTTTTTGCCGTACTTACTGTCACTTTCCTGTTTGGTATAGCTGTCACCTTTTAGGGCGTAATTCCCCGCAGGTTGTGCGCCAACATCCTTCGCATTTAAATTCACATCGTCTACTAATGATTTGTTGTTGATTTTTCGGCTATTGGGCACGGCATCACTAGCCCGTTTGACCGTATCCCGTAACCCCAGATTGTCCACAAACACCGCTTTATCTGGGATATCCGCCCCGTTCTGCGCTTTGTCGAGGCGGCGGTTGGCATTGTCGTTGGCATGGGTGGCTAATTTCTGACTGGCCGCTAATGTACTGGATAGACCGAAACTC
>NZ_JBFPEZ010000012.1:0-17804 GCF_040838225.1 Xenorhabdus sp. SGI246 | reverse complement strand
AGACATAAGAAATCGGCCTTAAACAATCATCTGAGGCCGATTATGACTTATCTTAGTTTTCTTAAGCGAGCGGTATTACCCCTTATGGTCAATTTGAATTAATTCCTCTGAGCATATCAATGTGTGGGATATTGTCTTCCAAGTACACTTCAGATACAGCTTGAAAGCCGTGTTTGTCGTAAAATGACTGGAGGTGTGCTTGCGCAGATAAAAAAATAGGGGTTTCTGGGTAAGATCTTTCTACAAAGGAAACTATATTATCCATCAGCTTGTGTCCTAACTTGGCTCCTCGTACAGATGCATCGATAATTATTCTCCCTACGACAATTTGTTTTGAGCTTTTGTATGCTTGTAGTATGCGTGCATAAGCTATGATTTTCCCGTCCTTAGAGCCTACAACGTGTAGCGTATCTTTCTCTAAATCCAAACCATCCAGATCTTGATATGGACATAATTGTTCAACAATAAATACCCGATTTCTTAGAGATAAAATCTTATAAAATTTTGCAGTATCAATATATTTTGATTCTAAGTATTCCCAAGTCAATTCCATGTTTACCTCAGGTATTTTTTTTGACTGTGATTTTGTGGGGGCAGTGTCAAACATAACGCGCATTATTACGGCATGGTGTCAGTCTGGATATCATTGTCACCAGTACTGGACTGAGCCGGGATAAAATTGAAGCGTTAAAACAATAAATTAATCACCTCGTTCACAATAAAATGCCGATATTCAAGATCAGCATTTTTGTTGTCGTTCCTAAGCCACCTCTTACTTTTCGCACGATAATCATCACTCCAGACTGCTTTTTTGAGCTTATTTCTTTGTCTGGCCCCCCAATCACCTGGTCTGAGCATATTCAAAACGAGACGTCGGAATAATGCCAAATTCTCAATCATCCCATCCAGAGCAATCATCAAGGCTAATTATATCATGTCACTCATTTTGCCATTAATGTAAATAATAAGAGATATATACAGAAAATAATTAGTCATATTATTTTTTATTTTTATATTTTTTATTACAGGTATTAAATTAAATGAATTTTCATATTCATAATATTTTCCTATTATTAGTATCTATTTGAAATGTTTTCATTCTGGTATTAAATATAATTAACGTTTACATTTACATTAGTTGTGCAATTTGATTATTATAAAATAATATGTAGTGAAGTTAGTTTATTTTTTATATAGGAAAGTATACATGAACTTATTACAACATAATGATAAATAATATTTTATTCGGATTGCCTTATTCCTTGATTGTTAGAAGCTATTAATATTCGTAATCTCCTAATTTTATCTGAAATAATTTCAATTGGAAATTAATGTTAAATGGAAAAAATACAGCAAGGACTTAGCGCTCATGCCAGTAGATATATTCAATATCCATTTTTATTTAGTTGTGGAATTCAGCGTCGATTAATAAAAAATTGCGTTAGATCAAAGACGCTTATCTAAAAAGGGAAAAAAAGAAAAAATGGAATATCTTCTTCCTGTTTATCAAATTAACCATTTATTCCGCTGTCTGGAAAACTATTGTCACATAATTTTTTGTTGTTCGGTTATTAACCAGAATACGACATCCAACACCTGAGAAAAAATATTGCCTGAGTATCTTTCGATGCTTGGCTTGCCCGTTGTTATTTCTCCTAAGAATAAAAGAAAAACATTTTTGATGGTTTCTGGGAATAACAATTTTCAAATATCCAATAGATTCGTTGAGGTAGTAAATAGATGAAAGACAGTATTACCAGCATGGGGAATACCCTTGAAGCGGGGTTAGTGAATGTGTCATCAGGAAAGGTGAGTGATGACATATTTGCGGGAAAGTTTAATGGGTTATCTGAGGCTGAACGTACCTTGTTGCTGGAAACCTGGAACGCCACAGAAACCCTATATCCTGACCATGTCTGTATTCATCAGTTGTTTGAACAACAGGTAGAGAAAACCCCGGCTGCCGTAGCGTTAATCGCCGGGAATCAAACACTGAGCTATGCGGAATTGAATGTCCGAGCCAACTGGCTGGCTTGTCAATTGATTGAACAGGGGATTTGCCGGGGTGACCATGTAGCGATCCTATTAGAACGCTCAATTGAATTGGTGGTGGCTCAGTTAGCTATCCTTAAGTCTGGTGCGGTTTATGTCCCTGTCGATCCCAACGTACCGGATGAACGGAAAAACTGGCTGATAAACGATTGTGCTGCCAAATTACTGCTGACTGATATGCAGGCGGAGATCCCGGCTGAATTAGTTGTTCCGCGGCTCCGTCTTACCAGTGAGACAGAACTGATTCGGGAAGAAGAGCATCACAATTTTGATTTATTGAGTGCCAGTACTGCGCCAGCGTATATCATGTACACCTCTGGTTCGACTGGTATACCCAAAGGGGTCATCGTGCCTCATCGGGCTGTCGTCCGGTTGGTTATCAATAATGGTTATACTGACATCGAACCCAATGACCGGATTGCTTTCGCCGCTAATCCGGCTTTCGATGCCAGCACCTTTGAAGTTTGGGCACCTTTGCTCAATGGTGCTGCGCTGGTGGTTATTGATCATACCACGTTGCTGACGCCGCGGGATTTTGTTCAGGCGTTACAGGCACATCGCATTACGGTCCTGTGGATGAGTGTCGGGCTGTTTAACCGACTGGTGGAGGAGCTATCCCCGGTACTACCTCAACTTAAAATAATGCTGGTCGGGGGAGATGTCCTCGATCCACATGTCATTGCTCAAGTCCTGTGTAAAAATCCCCCCCAAAAGTTATTGAATGCCTACGGTCCAAGTGAGGGAACCACGTTTACCGCGACCTACTGTATTCACGCGTTAACATCGAGTACCACTTCTATCCCTATTGGCCGCCCCATTGCCAACACCCGGATTTATTTGTTGGATACGGATGGTCAGCCGGTGCCATTGGGAATGATCGGTGAGATTTATATCGGAGGTGACGGAGTGGCCTGCGGTTATCTCAACCGTCCTGAACTGACCGCTGAACGCTTTCTCACAGATCCATTTAGCGATAAACCGAATGCACGTATGTACCGAACCGGAGATTTGGCCCGCTACCTGCCGGACGGCAATCTGGAATTTCTGGGCCGTAACGACCAGCAGGTGAAAATCCGTGGTTTCCGGATTGAACTGGGGGAAATTGAAGCTCGACTGGTGGAATATCCGACGATACGTGAAGCTGTAGTGTTAGCGTTAGGGGAGGGGCTTGATAAACAACTGGTTGCTTATGTGCTGACCCAAGAGAATGACGGACTGGCTGCTCGTCTGCGCGAACACCTGAGTGCGCGATTGCCGGATTATATGATACCGGTGGCCTTTGTGCGTCTGGATGAATTTCCATTGACACCGAATGGTAAATTGGATCGCCGGGCGTTGCCGACACCGGGAGAGGACGCCTTCGCTCGTCAGGTTTATGAAGTGCCGCTAGGAGAGATGGAGATTATTCTGGCGACTCTTTGGAGTGAGTTACTGGGTATTGAGCGTATTAGCCGACATGACAGTTTCTTTGCGCTAGGTGGCCATTCTTTGCTCGGCGTACGGATGATTGAACGCCTGCATAGTATGGGATTGACACTCACCGCCCGTAACCTGTTTCAGTGTCCGGTGTTGTCAGAACTGGCCCAAACATTGGATCAACATCAAATTGTAGTAGTACCGCTGAATGTCATTACCCCAGAGACCACTGTGCTGACACCGGCAATGTTGCCGCTGATTGATCTGACCCAGTCTGAGATTGACCTCATTGTTGAACAGGTGCCGGGCGGGATAACCAATATTCAGGATGTCTATGCTCTGTCGCCATTGCAGGACGGTATTTTATTCCATCATCTGTTGGCGAAGGAAAGTGACCCCTATCTGCTGGCCTATCCGATGATTTTTTCTGACCGGGCTCTGCTGGAGCGCTATCTGGCGGCAGTGCAACAGGTGGTTGATCGCCATGATATCCTGCGAACCGCATTTATCTGGCAGGGACTATCTGCACCAGCACAGGTGGTCTGGCGTCAAGCACCTTTATCGATCACTGAACTGATTCTGGACCCGATTGACGGGCCAGTGGGTGAGCAATTGGCTCACCGTTTTGATCCACGTCAGTATCGTTTTGATCTGAGTCAGGCTCCATTGTTGCGCTTTGTCGTAGCACAAGAAACTGATGGCCGTTGGCATGTGCTGCAATTACAGCATCACCTGATTGGCGACCATACGACAATGGAAGTGATGCACCGCGAAGTGCAGATCTGCCTTGCTGGACAGGATGACAACTTGCCGATACCGGTGCCTTTTCGCAATCTGGTGGCGCAGGCTCGGTTGAATGCCAATCAGGCAGAACATACCCGCTTCTTTACCGACATGCTGGCTGACGTGGATGAGCCAACGCTGCCGCTTGGCCTAACCGAGGTGCATCGTGATGGTTCGCATGTCACACAATCGCACCGGATGTTACCGCCGAAGTTAAACGACCGCCTTCGTCAGCAGGCAAAACGTCTGGGCGTCAGTGTGGCAACATTGTGTCATCTGGCCTGGGCGCAGGTGTTGTCACAAACCAGTGGTCAGGAAAAAGTGGTGTTTGGCACAGTATTGTTTGGGCGTATGGCGGCGGGGGAAGGAGCCGATAGCGGCATGGGGCTGTTTATCAATACCTTGCCGTTACGGCTGGATATGGATGACACACCGGTGCACGACAGTGTACGGCTGGCACAGTCCCGGCTGGCCGGATTGCTGGATTATGAGCATACTTCACTGGCGCAGGCCCAACGTTGCAGTGGCGTAGCGGGTGGTACGCCACTATTTAGTGCCCTGTTGAACTACCGGCATAATGAGCAGCCGCTGATCCCACATGAGGTTGTACCGGGTATCGAATTCCTGGGTGAACAGGAGCGGACCAACTATCCGTTAGTGCTGTCGGTAGAGGACGGGGGTTCTACTCTGGGGCTGACTGCGCAGGTAGTACAACCGTTTGAGCCGGATAGGGTATGTGGTTATATGCAACAGGCGCTGACCAGTCTGACAGAAGCGCTGGAGCAGGCACCGGAAACATCGGTACGGACACTGAACATTTTGCCCGAAGTAGAACGTGCGTTATTGCTGGAAACCTGGAACGCCACAGAAACCCCATATCCTGAGCAGTTATGCATTCATGAGTTGTTTGAACAACAAGCAGAGAAAACGCCGGTTGCTACAGCGCTGATAGCGGGAGATCAAACCCTCAGTTATATGGAACTGAATATCCGTGCTAACCGGCTGGCTCGTCAGTTAATTGAACAAGGGGTTTATCTAGGTGAGCATGTTGCGATCTTGTTAGAGCGATCTATTGAGCTGATCGTGGCCCAGTTAGCTATTCTCAAGGCGGGTGCGGTTTATGTCCCGATTGATCCTGGTGTACCGGACGAACGGAAGAGTTGGTTGATAAAAGATTGTTCAGCTAAATTGCTGCTCACCGATATGTGGGCAGATATTCCGGCTGACCTCCTGACTGTTCCATTATTGCGTTTCTCTGGTGAAATGAGCACCACCAGGGAAGAAGATTACTTCAATCTTGACTTACCCGCTTCCAGTACCGGATCAGCGTATATCATGTATACCTCTGGCTCTACTGGCACACCAAAAGGAGTAGTAGTACCTCATCGTGCGGTGGTTCGGTTGGTTATCAATAATGGTTATGCTGAAACCGGACAGGATGACCGGGTTGCCTTTACTGCTAACCCGGCTTTCGACGCCAGTACTTTCGAAATCTGGACGCCTTTGCTCAACGGTGGCGCGCTGGTGATCATTGACCACGCTACTTTGTTGACACCCCAGACGTTTATACAGGTTTTACAGACTCATAGGATTACTGTCCTGTGGCTGACGGTTGGATTGTTTAACCGACTGGCAGCGGAGTTGTCTCCGGTTCTTCCACAGATCAATATCTTGATTGTCGGAGGGGATGTTCTTAATCCGCATGTGATTGCTCAGATCTTGCGTAATAGCCCGCCTCGGCAGTTACTGAATGGCTATGGGCCGAGTGAGGGAACGACGTTTACCACGACATATCGTATCACTGAGTTACCAGTGGGGACGACAAAGCTTCCCATTGGTCGGCCAATCTCTAACACACGCCTCTATTTGTTGAACGCTTATGGTCAGCCTGTACCACTGGGGGCGACCGGTGAGATTTATATCGGGGGTGACGGAGTGGCCTGCGGTTATCTCAATCGTCCTGAACTGACCGCTGAACGCTTTCTCACAGATCCGTTTAGCGATAAACCGGCTGCGCGCATGTATCGAACCGGAGATTTGGCCCGCTATCTGCCGGATGGTAATCTGGAATTCCTGGGCCGTAACGACCAGCAGGTGAAAATTCGTGGTTTCCGGATTGAACTGGGGGAAATTGAAACTCGGTTGAAGGAGTATTCTGCGGTGCGTGAGGCTGCGGTACTGGTACTAGATGACGGTCAGGACAAACGGCTGGTCGCCTATATCGTAGCGCAAGCAGATGACAGATTAATCAACGATCTGCGTGCCCACTTAAGCGCAATCTTGCCTGATTATATGGTGCCAGCGGCTTTTGTACGTCTAGATGAACTCCCGTTGACGCCGAATGGTAAACTGGATCGTCGGGCATTGCCTGTGCCGGGAGAGGAAAACTTTGCCCGTCAGGTCTATGAAGTTCCGCAAGGGGAAACTGAAATGGCTTTGGCGGCTATCTGGCGCGAGCTATTGGATGTTGAGCAAATCAGCCGGTATGATAATTTCTTTGCTCTGGGTGGCCATTCGTTGTTGGCGATGAGGGTGATGAACCGTGTCGCGGCTTTCGGTGCTGAACTTCCGTTGACCACGTTATTTAAAGCGCCTGTCTTGCTGGCTTTTGCTAAGGCGGTTGATGAGCGTCTAAATGAACAGAGTGGAGTATTGCCCGTCATCACACCGACACCCCATGACGGTGCGCTACCCCTGTCATTCGCGCAACAGCGTCTGTGGTTTCTGGCGCAATTTGAGGGGATTAGTGATACCTACCATATTCCGTTGGCACTGCGTTTACGGGGCCAGCTTGATATTCATGCCTGGCAGCAGGCATTGAATCACCTGTTTGCCCGTCATGAAGCATTACGTTCCGTTTTTATCACAGTCAACGAGCAGCCTCAGGTTGAACTCCTGCCGACGGAATTTGGTCTGCCGATGAAAAAATACGATCTGCGTAAAACTTCTGAGGTGGATGAGCAACTTAAGTGTTTGTGCGAGCAGGAAGCTAAAATGCCGTTTAATCTTGCCTGTGGTCCCTTAATTCGTTCTGTTCTGATACAACTGACTGACGATGAGTATGTTTTCCTGTTGACCCAACACCATATTGTGTCCGATGGCTGGTCCTTAGGGATATTGAAATCAGAACTGAATGCACTTTATTCAGCCTGCCTAAACCAGCAGCCTGATCCGTTGCCACCGTTGGTGATCCAATACCCTGATTATGCGGCATGGCAGCGTCAATGGCTTTCTGCTGAGAGAGTTCAGATTCAATCTGATTATTGGCGAATGGCGTTGGCGGACGCGCCAGTCCTGTTGGATTTGCCAACCGATCGGCCACGTCCTCCCGAACAGTTGTTTGCAGGAAACCTGTGTCCTATCAATCTGGACACAGAGTTAACGGCATCCCTTAAGCGTCTGAGTGAACAACAGGGGGTCACGTTATTTATGACCTTGCTATCAGCCTGGTCAATAGTCTTGTCTCGTTTGTCCGGTCAGGATGATTTGGTTATCGGTACACCCAGTGCTGGTCGCAGCCGTCAGGAAGTGGAATCCTTGATTGGTTTCTTTGTTAATACTTTGGCGTTACGTATCGACTTATCGGGTGAGCCTAATGTGACGGAGTTGCTGTCGCGTGTGCGGCAAACCGCACTGGCGGCCCAGGAGCATCAAGATTTACCCTTTGAACAAGTGGTAGAAATTGTACAACCACCGCGTAGGCTGGCGCATACCCCGTTGTTTCAGGTGATGTTTGCCTGGCAGAGCAACGAGATTGTGGAATGGAGATTACCGGGGCTGACAATTTCACAGATCGATCAACCTTTTGATGTCGTTAAGTTTGATCTTGAACTTAATCTGTTTGAAGAGGAGGAGAGGATTGTCGGTTATCTCGGTTATTCAACCGCCCTGTTTGAACAATCGACAATCGAACGACATATCGGATATTTGCACACAATGCTGCAAGCGATGGTCGCTGACATTCAGCAGCCAATCGGGGAAATTAATATTCTGGCACCAGTAGAGCGTCAGTTGTTGCTGGAAATCTGGAATGCGACCGTAGCGCCATATCCTGAACAATTGTGTGTTCATCAGTTGTTTGAACAACAGGTAGAGAAAATCCCGGACGCCATAGCGGTAAGGTATGAAAATCAGACGCTCAGCTATGCTGAATTGAATACTCGCGCCAACCGATTAGCACATCAATTGATTACATTAGGTGTAATACCAGATCAACCAGTGGCTATTTGTGTGACACGATCACTGGAGAGAATAGTGGGATTGCTGGCGGTGTTGAAAGCAGGCGGGGCTTATGTACCATTGGATCCGGCTTATCCGAGTGAACGATTAGCTTATCTGCTCACTGATGCTGCACCAACTATAGTGCTGGCGGATAATATTGGACGGGCGGCACTGAGTGAAGAAACACTGAAGACGCTGATTGTCATCGATCCAAATGCCTTGCCAAATCAACCGGACAGTAACCCGCAACTACCTGATCTCACCTCTCGGCATCTGGCGTATGTGATCTACACTTCCGGGTCCACTGGCAGACCGAAAGGGGTGATGATTGAACATCAGAGTCTGGTTAACTTGACGCTGGAACACATTGCCCAGTTTGATGTTGGTGTCACCAGCCGAATGTTGCAGTTTGCCTCATTTGGTTTTGATGCCAGTGTCTGGGAAATCATGATGGCATTGAGCAGTGGAGCTATGCTGGTGATTCCGACTGAAACAACCCGGCAAGACCCACATCGCCTCTGGCATTATCTGGAAGAGCAGTCGGTGACGCACGCTTGTTTGACACCCGCTCTGCTGAGGGATGGCACTGATTTACCGGCTCTGGCGATAAAGCCGACCGTAATACTGGGCGGCGAAGCACCCAGTCCGGCGCTAATCCAGACATTAAACCGTCAGGCCACGCTATTCAATGCTTATGGCCCGACGGAAATCACCGTTTGCGCCACCACTTGGCATTGCCCGTCAGACTATACAAGGGGATTAATTCCCATCGGTAGACCCGCAGTTAATAAACGTGTCTATCTGTTAGACAAACACGGTCAACCGGTGCCGCTGGGCGCAGTAGGTGAGTTATATATTGGTGGTGTGGGTGTGGCCCGTGGCTATCTCAATCGCCCTGAACTCACTGCTGAACGTTTTCTGACAGATCCGTTTAGTGACGACACTAGTGCCCGGATGTATCGCACCGGAGATTTAGCCCGTTACCTGCCGGATGGCAATCTAGTGTTTGCCGGTCGTAATGACCAGCAAGTTAAAATCCGTGGTTTTCGAATTGAGCTGAGGGAAATCGAGGCGCACTTGACCGAATACCCAGCGGTGAGTGAAGCGTTGGTACTGGCATCGGGTGATGGTCAGGATAAGCGCTTAGTTGCCTATGTGGTGACAAATAATATAGAGACAAAAGCGGATAGCAGGCTGGCCGCCAGTCTGCGTGAATATCTGAGTGATATTTTACCGGATTATATGGTTCCGGCAGCTTTTGTACATCTGGATGAATTCCCATTGACACCGAATGGTAAATTGGATCGCAGAGCGTTGCCGGCGCCCGATCAACATGCTTTTGCCCGCCAGGTTTACGAAGCGCCGCAAGGGGAAATTGAGAACGCGCTCGCTACTATCTGGAGTGAATTGCTGGAGATTGAGCAGATTAGCCGGCACGACAGTTTTTTTGCCCTGGGTGGCCACTCGTTGTTGGCAGTACGGATGATTGAGCGTTTGCGGTGTATGGGGTTAGGAATCTCGGTACAAGCGTTATTCCAGCATCCAACATTGAATGTGCTGGCTCAGTCTTTGTCTCAGCATTGTGAGATCAAGGTGCCTGATAACGGTATTACACCGGATACGTCTGTGTTAACACCGGAAATGTTACCGCTGATTGACCTCACTCAGCTTGAAATTGACTGTATTGTTGATCAGATACCGGGTGGGATAGCTAATATTCAGGATATCTATGCTTTGTCACCGCTACAAGATGGCATTCTGTTTCACCATTTGTTGGCGAAAGAAGGTGATCCCTACTTGCTGATAACTCAACAGGCTTTTGCGGATCGGCATTTGCTGGATCGTTATCTGGCCGCAGTTCAACAGGTGGTTGATCGCCATGATATCCTGCGGACCGCTTTTATCTGGGAGGGATTATCAGCTCCGGCTCAGGTGGTTTGTCGTCAAGTTCCCTTATTCATCACAGAATTGACACTCAATCCAGCTGATGGTTCGATCAGTGACCAACTGGCCCAACGCTTTAATCCGTGCCAGCATCGTATTGAGCTGAGGCAAGCACCGTTGTTGCGTTTTGTTATTGCTCAGAATACTGATGGCCGCTGGATCTTGCTGCAACTGTTACATCACCTGATTGGCGACCATACCACGCTGGAAGTGATGAACCACGAAGTGCAGGCGTATCTTACCGGACGGGGTGACAGCTTGCCTGCTCCTGTACCTTTTCGTACTTTGGTCGCTCAGGCTCAATTGGGAATCAGTCAGGAAGAACATATTCGTTTCTTTACCGATATGCTGGCGGTGGTGGATGAGCCAACGCTGCCATTTGGATTGACGGAAGTACACCATGACGGCTCGCAGGTGACGGAATCGCACAGAATGCTGACGCCTGAATTGAATAACCGTCTGCGTAATCAGGCTCGTCGTTTGGGTGTCAGTGTGGCGGCGTTGTGTCATTTGGCCTGGGCACAGGTGTTGTCGCGTACCAGTGGTCAGAAACAAGTGGTGTTTGGCACAGTGCTGTTTGGCCGTATGCAGGCTGGCGAAGGCGCTGACAATGGCGTGGGGCTGTTTATTAATACTCTGCCATTACGGTTAGATATAGATGAAACCCCGGTGCGGGAGAGTGTACAAGTCGCCCATAGCCGATTAGCGGGGTTATTAGCACATGAACATGCATCACTGGCGCTGGCTCAACGTTGCAGTGGAGTAGCCAGTGGGACACCGCTGTTCAATGCACTGTTGAATTACCGGCATAATACACAGCCAGTCACGCCGGATGAAATCATCAGTGGAATTGAATTCCTTGGGGCACAGGAGCGGACCAACTACCCGTTTGTGTTGTCGGTAGAGGATGGGGGTTCCGATTTGGGGCTGACTGCTCAGGTAGTGCAACCTTTTGATCCAGAAAGGCTATGCGGTTATATGCAACAGGCGCTGGAGAGCCTGGCAGAGGCACTTGAACAGGCGCCGGAAACGCCGGTACAGATGCTGGAAATCCTGCCGGAAACTGAGCGTACATTGTTGCTGGAAACCTGGAATGCGACCGAAACAACCTATCCTGACCAACTGTGCATTCATCAATTGTTTGAACAACAGGTGGAGAATGCTCCGGACGCCACAGCGTTGATCTATGAAAACCAAGCCATTAGCTATGCGGAATTGAATATCCGTGCTAACCGGCTGGCTCGTCAGTTAATTGAGCATGGAATTTATCCGGGGGAACATGTTGCGCTCTTGTTAGAGCGATCTATTGAACTGGTAGTGGCTCAGTTAGCTATTCTCAAGGCGGGTGCGGTTTATGTCCCGATTGATCCTGGTGTACCGGACGAGCGGAAGAACTGGTTGATAAAAGATTGTTCAGCCAAATTGCTGCTCACCGATATGTGGGCTGATATTCCGGCTGACCTCCTGACTGTGCCGATATTTCGTTTCTCTGGTGAGATGAGTACCATCAGGGAAGAAGATTACTTCAATCTTGATTTACCCGCTTCCAGCACCGGATCGGCGTATATCATGTATACCTCTGGCTCTACTGGTACACCCAAAGGCGTGGTAGTGCCTCATCGTGCGGTGGTTCGGTTGGTTATCAATAATGGTTATGCTGAAACCGGACAGGCTGACCGGGTTGCCTTTACCGCTAACCCGGCTTTCGACGCCAGTACCTTCGAAGTCTGGACGCCTTTGCTCAATGGTGGCGCGCTGGTGGTCATCGACCACGCTACCTTGTTGACACCCCAGGCGTTTGTACAGGTTTTACAGGTTCACCGGATCACTGTCCTGTGGCTGACGGTTGGATTGTTTAACCGACTGGCAGCGGAGTTGTCTCCGGTTCTTCCACAGATCAATATCTTGATTGTCGGAGGGGATGTTCTTAATCCGCATGTGATCGCTCAGGTCCTGCGTAATAGCCCGCCTCAGCAGTTATTGAATGGCTATGGGCCGAGTGAGGGAACGACGTTTACCACGGCATACCGTATCACTGAATTGCCGGTAGATATGACAAGACTTCCCATTGGCCGACCCATCGCTAACACACGTCTCTATTTATTGAACGCTTATGGTCAGCCAGTACCACTGGGGGCGATCGGTGAGATTTATATTGGTGGAGACGGTGTTGCCTGTGGTTATCTTAATCGGCCTGAACTCACTGCTGAACGCTTCCTGGCTGATCCTTTTAGTGATAAACCGGCTGCGCGCATGTATCGGACCGGAGATTTGGCCCGCTATCTGCCGGATGGCAATCTGGAATTTGTAGGGCGTAATGACCAGCAAATTAAAATTCGTGGTTTTCGGATTGAACCGGGGGAGATTGAAGCTCGGCTGACAGAACATTCTGCGGTACGTGAAGCGCAGGTATTAGCACTGGGGGATGGGCAAGATAAGCGTTTGGTCGCTTATGTGTTAGCAGAACCGGATGACGGATTAGCTGTGAGCCTGCGTGAGCATTTGAGTGCCCTGTTACCTGATTATATGGTGCCTGCGGCTTTCGTCTGTTTGACCGCATTCCCGCTAACCTCTAACGGCAAGTTGGATCGCCGGGCATTGCCAGTTCCGGGTGAGGAAGATTTTGCCCGTCAGGTTTATGAAGCTCCGCAAGGGGAGATAGAAACGGCGTTAGCGGCTATCTGGCGTGAAGTGTTAGGGGTTGAACAGATTAGTCGACATGATAATTTCTTCGCGTTAGGGGGCCATTCGTTGTTAGCTGCACGGGTAATGAATCGTGTGGCAGCTTTCGGTGTTGAACTACCGCTTGTTACCTTGTTTATGTCCCCCTCTCTGGCTGCTTTTGCGGAGAGTATTTACGCACAATGTACCTACACACAATGTAATGAGAATAGTGACAGGTTGCCTGAGATTACGCCGGTATCCCGCGATAGTGCTTTGCCATTGTCATTTAGCCAGCATCATCTGTGGTTCCTTTCACAGTTTGAAAGGGTGAGTGATACTTACCATATTCCTGTAATACAGCATGTGCGTGGTCAGTTTGATATCGGCGCCTGGCAGCAGGCGCTTAATGCTCTGTTTGCTCGCCACGAAGCTTTACGTTCTGTCTTTGTGACAGTTGACGGTCAACCCCAAGTCACTTTATTGCCGGCTGAACCCGGTTTGCCCATGAAGAAGTATGATCTGCGAGGCGTACCTGATGCGGATGGACAACTTAAGCGTTTGTGTATGGAGGAATTTGGGCTATCGTTTGATCTTGCACAGGGGCCATTAATCCGCTCCAGTTTGATACAGCTAACAGACGATGATTATGTATTTCTGCTGACCTTACATCATATTATTTTTGATGGCTGGTCTTTAGGGATACTGAAATCAGAGCTAAGTGCGCTCTATACGGCTTTTCTGACAGGTCAACCTGATCCACTACCACCCTTGATGATTCAGTATCCTGATTATGCTGCATGGCAGCGTCAGTGGTTTTCGGTTGAACGTTTACAGTCCCAATCTGACTGTTGGCGTACCATGTTGGCTGATGCACCGATACTGCTTGATTTACCAACCGATCGGCCACGTCCTCCTCAGCAGTCGTTTATAGGAAGTTCATTGCCTATCAATCTGGATGAGGTGTTAACGAAATCCCTTAAGCGCCTGAGTGAGCAGCAGGGTACGACGTTATTCATAACCATTCTGTCAGCTTGGGCTATGGTTCTGTCACGTTTGTCAGGTCAGAGTGATCTGGTTATCGGTACACCTTGTGCTGGACGTGGTCGTCAGGAAATTGAATCCCTGATAGGTTTCTTTGTCAATGTATTGCCTTTACGTATCGACTTATCGGGCCCCCCGGATGTGACGGAATTACTTGCGCGTGTGCGGCAAACTACGTTGGCTGCACAGGATAATCAGGATCTGCCATTTGAACAGGTGCTGGAAATTGTGCAACCGCCGCGCAGACTGGCGCATACCCCGCTGTTCCAGGTGATGTTTGCCTGGCAGAACAATGAGAAAATAGAGTGGAAATTGCCAGCGCTGGAAATCTTACCGGTTGATCAGGTTTTTGATGTGGTCAAATTTGATCTTGAACTTAACCTGTTTGAGGAAGAAGGCAGAATTGTAGGAACTCTGAATTATGCAACGGCCTTGTTTGATCAACAGACAATCGAGCGGTATGTGGGTTATCTGCACACCGTATTGCAAGTGATGGTGGCTAACCCACAACAGCCTGTCAGGGAAATTGATATTTTGTCATCGGCGGAACGTAGGTTGTTACTGGAAACGCGGAATGCGACTGAAATAGCGTATTCTGAACAGGTGTGTATCCATCAGTTGTTTGAACAACAAGTGGAGAAAACCCCAGATGCTATAGCGGTGATACATCGGGAGCAGATCTTAAGCTACGCGGAACTGAATGTTCAGGCCAATCGGCTAGCTCATCAGCTTATCTCTCTGGGGGTAGTCCCGGATCAGCGGGTGGCGATTTGTGTGCCACGTTCAACCGTGATGATAGTGGCGCTATTAGCGGTGCTGAAAGCGGGTGGCGCTTATGTACCACTGGATACGACTTATCCGAGTGATCGTCTGGCGTATATGTTGAATGATGCCGCTCCGTTGGTGGTATTAGCGGATAGTACCGGTCGTGCCGCACTGGGTGAAGACGCACTGGCAAAATTAACCGTACTTGACCCGAATATCCTGCCTGACCAACCGGGTAACAATCCACAGGTTTCTGCATTAACCTCACGGCATCTGGCTTATGTAATTTATACTTCCGGTTCGACCGGTATACCGAAAGGGGTGATGATTGAACATCGTGGGCTGGTCAACCTTATCCGGGATAAAATCAGCCAGTTTGACATTCATTCCCATAGCCGAATGTTGCAATTCGCTTCATTTGGTTTCGATGCCAGCGTCTGGGAAATCATGATGGCATTGTGTGGTGGTGCCACCCTGGATATTCCTGCCGACACAGTTCGTCAGGATCCGCGTCGCCTCTGGCATTATCTGGAAGAACGGGCAGTGACTCATGCTTGCCTGACACCGGCTCTGTTGAGGGATGGTGCGGATTTACCGGAGATAAACATAAGGCCAACATTGATACTGGGAGGGGAAATACCCAGTGCGACTCTGCTCCAGGCACTGCGTGGCCGGGTCACGCTGTTCAATGCTTATGGCCCGACAGAAATCACGGTATGTGCCACCACTTGGCGTTGTCCGGCAGATTATATTGATGCATTAACGCCTATCGGACGTCCGATAGCCAACACTTGTGTCTATCTGCTGGATGCCTGTGGCCAGCCGGTTCCACTGGGAGCGGTAGGGGAGCTATATATTGGTGGTGATGGTGTAGCGCGTGGCTATCTCAACCATCCTGATCTGACCTCTGAATGTTTCCTGGCTGATCCGTTTAGTCAGACACCGGATGCACGGATGTACCGCACCGGCGATTTGGCCCGCTACTTGCCGGATGGTAACCTGATACTGGATCGTCGGGTACTGCCGGAGCCTGATCAAAATGCCTTTGCTCATCAAGCCTATGAAGCTCCGCAGGGGGAGGTTGAGATTGCATTGGCAACCATCTGGCGTGAATTGCTGGAGGTTGAGCAAATAAGCCGGTATGACAATTTCTTTGCGTTGGGTGGACACTCGCTGCTTGCTATGCGGATGATAAACCTTGCCGCAGGTCGTGGTTTGATGTGTACACTGAATAACCTATTCCAATTCCCTGTACTGGCTGAACTGGTATCAAAAATCACATTAGATCCATTGTTTCAGCCGCAAAGCAGGGCGATACCTGTACGGTCATCCGGAACAGAACCACCGTTATTCTTTGTGCCCAGTGGAATGGATGATTACTCCTATATCTTTGGATTAGCTAAACATATCCAATCAGACTATCCGATTTATGCATTACCCTGGCCATCCATTGATGAAGAACAAGTATCGACTATTGAAGCATTGGCTACCAAAATGATCACCTTTATGAAGGCGGTTCAACCGGAAGGCCGATACCGGATCTATGGTTACTCTTCTGGTGGTGTACTGGCTTATGCTATTGCCCAACAACTTTTGAATGTCGGTGAGACCGTCGATTTCCTGGGTTTGATTGATACGCCTGCTCCTCACTGTTTCAGGCAGCAGGTCATTCAACCAAAACTCCAGTTTCTTGTTGAACTGGCAAAACAATCGGGCAGGGAACATAGAGAGGAAATTGCGGTATTGCATCAGAAAATTGATAAACTGAATTTGGTGCAATTTATTGCTGCGGCGCAGGAACTGGAACTCTACCCGACGAACCTGCGTCCTGACTTGATCGCAAAACGTTGGGAACAGATGGTAAATTATATGCAAATGGTCAAAAAATACGAACCACAAGCATTGGCGATAACGCTCCACCAGTTCTATGCAAGAGAGTCTTATCCGCAGCTTCCTTTCATTACAGAAGCCGTCTTACCCTCCTTGAGTATGGAACCGTCGTTAGGTTGGAAGCAGGTCATGCCTGATTCTTTGCTCCAGCTAACATCCATACCGGGCGACCATTTTAGCCTGATGGAGGATAGTAAAAATAAAACCATTTTGGCTAAAACCTTAAGTATGGCGTTGGCAATGGATTGTGAAGCGGAGGCGGTTTAATGTCAGTAATATTGCAGGAATAGCAAGCGATTATTGACGGTGATATTGTCCGGTCAAAGATGTTTATCATGGCCGGACATCTCTTCCAAATAGAATTAAGCTAAAGAACCTACCACCTTATCCCAATTCAGTATTTGAGGGCAAGAGATAATAAAAATATTAGATGTCATTAGATAAATATGACTTGACATCAAGTTAGCTTGAGGTTTTAGAGTGCGCACATTAACCAGAGGAAGTAAAACTGAATATGTTTCTTGAAACTTAACAGATTTCTAAATTAGACAAATCAATAATTTAAAAATCTGAATCAGGAGAAAAATAATGTCATTGGAAATGATTACTGCCTATCGTCAATCTAATGCACTATTTGCTTTTGTAGACAGCAAAGCACCATTATATTTAAGTACCCAAGATGGCAAAACAGTGGAACAAATTTCTCAGTTATGCCATGTTCATCAAGATAGATTTAATAACATATTGAATTACATGTAAAAAATAAATGTATTAACAAAAAAAGAGGATAAATTTTACCTTACTGAACAATGGGCATCACTCAGTGATCCAAACAGCTTTGAAACATTATATATAAAGTTCGAATTAGATCCTGCCTTCTGGAGCGCCTGGTCACAATACAGTGCATCCTTAAGTAAAACAAATGAAAAATCTGCTTTTGAACTTACTCATAATAAACCATTTTTTGATTATCTCAGTCATGAAAATAATAAATCTATTACAATGCTGGTTCGCATAATGTGATATGA
>NZ_JBFPEZ010000119.1:0-1981 GCF_040838225.1 Xenorhabdus sp. SGI246 | reverse complement strand
CAGAGGAGACGACTTGCTGCTTACCAACGTCAGCAGTGACCGAAGCCTGCCCGGCATGACGACTGACAAGGATTGCGGTTGCCTTTCCCTGACGGTCTGTCCCGTCTTCCGCAAAGATCATCTCGCCAAGATTTCCAGACCAGTCAACCGCTTTATCCGCAAGCCCCTGCCCATGAATATCGGTGACGGTGACAGTAAAAGTCACCCTATCTTCGCCATCCGCCACGGCACGGGTTTTATTGACCCGAAGGGTGGATAACAGCACTTCATCAAAGGTGACAACAGGGGCGGCCACTTTTTTATCACCAACCTGGATCTGCACCTGATGCTCGCCTGTCAACGTACTGCTCAGCTTAACCTGCGTTTGTCCCTGACTGTCTGTTTCTGTCCGTTCTGAAGACAACACGCCGTAATCTGTTTGCCAAATCACTGGCTGATTTTCCACGGGTAATCCCAGTGAATCTTTCACCCTAGCCGTTAACACCACCGCATCCTGCCCATCGCCTTTCGCCCGGACTTTATCCACCGTGATCGCGGGTTTCAGCCGGCGTTCAAACATCACCGGAGCAGCATGAAGTGTTTTTCCCGCCACTTCTGCTTTCACCGTTGCCCTCCCTGCGGTGCGGCTGACTAACCGGGCTGTTGCCTCCCCCTGACTGTTTGTCTGTTCTTGCTTATCCAACAGTTGCCCGTTATCCGCTGACCATTGCACCTTGCTATGGGCAACGGGTCGATCTGCTGCATCGCGCACGTTCACTGTATAAAGGATACTGTCCTGACCATCGGCAATCACGGTTTGTTTGTCCGCCTGAAGCGTATGCGTTAGCGAGGTAATAAAGCGGATCGGAGAAGACATTGCCGTTTCACTGCCAACCGCCACCGTCACTTCTGCATTTCCTGATATTGTGCTGGTTAAATAAGCCGTGGCCTGCCCTTTCGCATCAGTCTTTAATGAAAATGAGGAAAACTGGCCGAGCGGGGTCTGCCAGCCAACGGCCTGATTGGGTACAGGTTGACCATCGGCGTTTTTAACCGTGACAGTCAAGGTTGCCCTTGATTTCCCATCCGCCTTAACGCTGTGCTTATCAACGGCGATGTCGGGTATCAGCACCGTATCAAACTGTACCGAAGGTGCAACAGCAACCTCTCCATCCACGGAAACACGTACTGTGTGCAGCCCCTGCTGACGGCTGCGCAGCACGGCCGATGCCTGCCCCTGCGTATCCGTGTTCTGCCGGGTTTGGGATAATTCGCCTTTATCACTTGACCAGATAACAGCCTGATTGGAAACGGGCTCACCCTCCTGATCGGTAACAAGGACGGTATAGATCACACGGTCATGACCATCGGTTTTGGCCTGCGTTTTATTTGCTGTCACCTGCCATCGCTTTTCGGTCGGTAAACTCACTATCAGGATTTCTGCCCGGCTGGAGCGATTACCCCGGTTGTCGATAGCTATTCCCGAAAGCCGAACGGGGTTTTTCGTGGTTTTTGGCAAGCGTAACGTCACTTTCTCCGGTCGTTGTTCAAGCATTTTCCCGCCGGCTTTCTGTAATTCAGCCGTATCCAGCTCTAAACGTGCCGGCGGATATTTAGCGTGGATAACGGGTACAAAGGTCACTTCCTTGCCTTCATATCCGTTGATTGATGCGGGGAAAGCCAGTGTCAGCAGCGTTTGTTTCTGATAATCCAGCACCATATCACTGCGTCGGTTCACAAAATCCAACTGACTGGCTCTCAGGCTGCGTAGGGGTGCGACCGCGTTTGGATCAAGCTGTTGGCTGAACGGCACCCCCAACCGATAATTGAGGTTCAGGGTAAAACGGTTTTCACTGACCCCTTGTTTACCCTGCCGAAAATCGGCGCCCAGTGTCACGAACGGCACGGGCGTGTAAGTCAGCCCGGCGGTGACACTGTACGGGTTTTTCTGGCGTTCTGATTCACCGAATAACGCGACTTCCTGTCCGTCATAGTGTTCATA
>NZ_JBFPEZ010000118.1:0-1681 GCF_040838225.1 Xenorhabdus sp. SGI246 | reverse complement strand
GGTGAATCAGAACGCCAGAAAAACCCGTACAGTGTCACCGCCAGGCTGACTTACACGCCCGTGCCGTTCGTGACACTGGGCGCCGATTTTCGGCAGGGTAAACAAGGTGTCAGTGAAAACCGTTTTACCCTGAACCTCAATTATCGGTTGGGGGTGCCGTTCAGCCAACAGCTTGATCCAAACGCGGTCGCACCCCTACGCAGCCTGAGAGCCAGTCAGTTGGATTTTGTGAACCGACGCAGTGATATGGTGCTGGATTATCAGAAACAAACGCTGCTGACACTGGCTTTCCCCGCATCAATCAACGGATATGAAGGCAAGGACGTGACCTTTGTACCCGTTATCCACGCTAAATATCCGCCGGCACGTTTAGAGCTGGATACGGCTGAATTACAGCAGGCAGGCGGGAAAGTGCTTATTCAACGGCCGGAGAACGTGACGTTACGCTTGCCAAAAACCACGAAAAACCCCGTCCGGCTTTCGGGAATAGCTATCGACAACCGGGGTAATCGCTCCAGCCGGGCAGAAATCCTGATAGTGAGTCTGCCGACCGAAAAGCGATGGCAGGTGACAGCGAATAAAACGCAGGCCAAAGCCGATGGTCATGACAGTGTAAGCTATACCGTCCTTGTTACCGATCAGGAAGGCGCTCCCATTTCCAATCAGGCTGTTATCTGGTCAAGTGATAAAGGCGAATTATCCCAAACCCGGCAGAACACGGATACGCAGGGGCAGGCATCGGTCGTGCTGCGCAGCCGTCAGCAGGGGCTGCACACAGTACGTGTTTCCGTGGATGAAGAGGTTGTCATTGCACCTTCAGTACAGTTTGATACGGTGCTGATACCCGACATCGCCGTTGATAAGCACAGCGTTAAGGCGGATGGAAAAGCCATAGCGACGCTGACCGTTACTGTCAAAAACGCAGTCGGTGAACCTATTTCGAATCAGGCTGTTGGCTGGCAGACCAATCTTGGCCAGTTATCCTCTTTGTCATTAATGACCGATGCGAAAGGGCAGGCCACGGCTTATTTAACCAGCAAAATATCAGGAAATGCAGAAGTGACGGTGGCGGTTGGCAGTGAAACGGCAATGTCTTCTCCGATCCGCTTTATTGCCTCGCTAACGCATACGCTTCAGGCGGATAAACAAACCGCGATTGCCGATGGTCAGGACAGTATCCTTTATACAGTGAACGTGCGCGATGCAGCAGATCGACCCGCTGCCCATAGCAAGGTGCAATGGGCAGCGGATAACGGGCAACTGTTGGATAAGCAAGAACAGACAAACAATCAGGGGGAGGCAACAGCCCGGTTAGTCAGCCGCACCGCAGGGAGGGCAACGGTGAAAGCAGAAGTGGCGGGAAAAACACTTCATGCTGCTCCGGTGACGTTTGAACGCCGGCTGAAACCCGCGATCACGGTGGACAAAGTCCGGGCTAAAGGGGATGGGCAGGATGCGGTGGTGTTAACGGCTAGGGTGAAAGATTCACTGGGATCACCCGTGGAAAATCAGTCAGTGAGTTGGCAAACGGATCACGGCGAGTTGTCCTCAGAACGGACACAAACCGACCACCAGGGACAAACGCAGGTTAAGCTGAGCAGTACGTTGACAGGCGAGCATCAGGTGCAGATCCAGGTCGGTGATCATAAAGTGGCCGCCCCTGTTGTCACGTTTGATGAAG
>NZ_JBFPEZ010000117.1:0-4501 GCF_040838225.1 Xenorhabdus sp. SGI246 | reverse complement strand
AGGGTTGAGCCTGCGTCATGCTGTCGAGCGGTTACGGGGCACGTTGGGGGATAATCTGGCCGCCACGCCCCTGGTGGAGTCGCCCGAATCACCGATACTGGCAGAGAATGAAGCCGGGCGGCAGGCGCTGTTGCACCGGGTGGTTGAGTTTTATCACCATACTTTGCTCAACGCCCCGGAAATGCAGGCGTTCCTGAGCGCCCGCAAGCTCAACCATCCTGAGCTGGTCGCCCATTTTAAGCTGGGCTTTGCCAACCGCACGCTGGGGTATCGGTTGCCCGCCAAGCAACTGAAAGCGGGTGCCGAAATCCGCGCCCGCTTGCGGGCGGTCGGGGTGTTACGGGAAAACGGACGCGAGCACCTGCGCGGCTCGCTGGTTGTCCCGGTGATCAGCCCTGAGGGGCAGGTACAGGAGCTGTATGGCCGCAAAATCTGCGACCGGGTGCGGCCGGGTACGCCGCTACATCTGTACCTGCCGGGGGAACATGGCGGCGTCTGGAATGAAGTGGCGCTGAGGGCGTCAAAAAGCCTGATCCTGTGTGAAGCGCTGATCGATGCCATGTCGTTCTGGGTCGCCGGGTATCGCAATGTGACGGCCGCTTATGGCGTGAATGGCGTCACCGCCGATCACTGGCAGGCGTTTGAACGTTACGGCACTAAGCAGGTGCTGATCGCCTTCGACAATGACAGCGCAGGCAATGAAGCGGCGGTGAAACTGGCGGCAGTGCTGGCTGGCAAAGGGATCACGCCGTTGCGCGTGGTGTTCCCGCCAGAAACCGATGCCAATGAGTATCTGTGCCAGATGGCCGAGCCGGAAGCGGCTTTCGGCCTGTTGCTTGAGAGCGCGATACCGATGGTCACGGCGGTTGTCGCACGGGCAGATGCTGAACCGTCAGCAGCGGGTACTTCGGCTTTAGCCGCTGCCGTTGCGGCACAAAACCCCACGCCCGGTCTGGTCTGGGAAGCCGGGGCAGACGGTGAGCTTAAGGTGTCGCTGGACAGCCTGCGCTGGTGCATCCGGGGGCTGGCTGGCCTGAAAGCGGGGGCGGTTGCCCTGAAACTCAATGCGCAAGTGGTTGATACGCAAAGCGGCGTGATGTTCCTCGATGGCGTTGATCTGATGGGCGCCCGCAGCCGTCAGGGGTATGCCCGCATGGCGGCAGCCGAGCTGGGACTGGCGGAAGGGGATATCCGGCGAATGTTGGGTCAGGTGTTACTGGCGGTTGAACAGTGGCAGCAGCAGGCAGAGAACCCGGCAGCGGCACAGCCTGAGCTGGATGCAGAGGCACGGGATACCGCACTGGCTTTGCTGCAAGATCCGAACCTGACAACGCGCATCACACAAGACCTTGCCACCTGTGGAGTGGTGGGCGAATCCACAAACTTACTGGCCGGCTTTTTGGCGGCGGTGAGCCGAAAACTCCCCAAACCCTTAGCCGTCCTGATACAGAGCAGCAGCGCGGCGGGCAAAAGTTCGCTGATGGATGCTGTTTTAAATCTGATCCCCGAAGAAGAACGCATCCAGTACAGCGCCATGACCGGCCAGAGCCTGTTTTATCTGGGTGAAACCAATCTCCAGCACAAAATATTAGCCATCGCGGAAGAAGAAGGGGTGCGGCAGGCCGCCTATGCGTTGAAGTTGTTGCAATCGGATGGTGAGCTGACCATGGCGAGCACGGGCAAGGATGAAGCCACGGGCAACCTGGTCACCAAAAGCTACACCGTCAAAGGCCCGGTGATGCTGATGCTCACCACGACCGCCATTGATGTGGATGAAGAATTATTAAATCGCTGTCTGGTTCTGACGGTCAACGAATCCCGCGAACAGACCGAAGCCATCCATGCGTTGCAGCGCCAGAAACAGACACTGGAGGGCTTACTGGCTGAGAACGAACGGGCGTACCTGACTGAGCTTCACCAGAACGCCCAGCGGCTGCTGAAACCGTTAAATGTCGTCAATCCCTATGCCAGCCAGCTCACCTTCATGAGCGATAAAACCCGCACCCGCCGCGACCATATGAAATACCTGACGCTTATTCAGAGCATCGCCTTGCTGCATCAATATCAGCGGGAAATCAAGACGGCGGAGCATCGCGGCAGGAAGCTGGACTATATCGAAGTGACGAAAGGCGATATCCGGCTGGCGAACCGGCTTGCCCACGAAATCTTAGGCCGGACGCTGGACGAAATGCCGCCGCAGACCCGCAAGCTGTTACTGCTGATCCATCAGATGGCGCAGGGCATAGCCAAACACGGGCAACAAACCTTGCGTGAGGTGCGTTTTACCCGGCGGGATATCCGCGACTTTACCCAATGGAGCGATAACCAGCTCAAGGTACATTGCCAGCGGCTGAGTGACATGGAGTACCTGCTGATCCATGGCGGCAGCCGGGGGCATCTGTTGCAGTACGAACTGTTGTGGGACGGCGACAGTGCGGAGGGCAATCATCTGTGTGGCCTGATTGACCTGCCGGACGAATAAACCGCCTGAATCTATGATGTTAGCAAGTTGGACTCAGGGTAGCGCAAGTTGCCTCCAAGTTGGGTTCAAGTTGGTAGTAAGTTGGGGGCGCTTAATCCGCCATAAAGCCAGTACAGATAAGGCTTCACGACTCGCAAGTTGGACAAATACAAAAGTCACTGTTCCGGCATCATGAGTAAACCTGATCACACCGTAGCGCCGGAGCCTCTTGTTCACCATCACCCCAGAGGAAACGCCGAGATGGACACCGAACCGACCTTCACCCTTGCCACGATGCGCCAGCAGCTTGAGGCCTACCTTGAAATCCAGACTGCCAGCGGACGCAGCAGCCGGACACCGGAAACCTACCGGGAATGGCTCACGCCGTTCGTGGACTGGTGCGAAATGCGGGGCATCCGTCATGCGCCCCAGGTCAGCCTGCCTGTGCTGGAAGGCTGGCAGCGGCACCTGCGCAGCTACCGCAAGGCAGATGGGCAGCATTACAGCAATAACACGCAGTTGCAGCGGCTGCGTGGCCTGCGGGGCTGGTTCCGCTGGTTATTGCAACGTCATCATATCCTGTATAACCCGGCCGACATGCTGATACTGCCAAAAGAGGAGCAGCGACTGCCTGCGCAGGTGTTCAGTGACACTGAGACGGAGCACGTGCTGAACAGCATCGATATCCAGACACCGCTGGGCTTACGTAACCGGGCGGTGCTGGAAGTGCTCTGGAGTACGGGCATCCGGCGGATCGAGCTGATTAACCTGCGGCTGGGCGATATCGACCGCCATCGTGGTGCGGTCGTGGTTCGGCAGGGAAAACAAGGCCATGACCGGGTTGTCCCGATAGGCGAGCGGGCGCTGGCGTGGCTGGAACGCTATCTGGCGAATGTCCGCCCAAAACTGGCCTATCGCTATGACAGCGGCTACCTGTTTATCACTATCCGGGGCAATCCTCTCTCACGCAATACGCTGACCCAAATGGCAGGCCATGTTATCCGTGAAGAAGCGAAGCTCGACAAACCGGGCGCGTGCCACGTGTTCCGGCACTCGATGGCGACCCAGATGCTGGAGAACGGCGCCGATACCCGGCATATCCAGGCCATGCTGGGGCATAAAAAGCTGGAGACCACCCAAATTTACACGCGGGTCGCTATCGGACACTTGAAAGCGGTGCACCAGCAGACGCACCCGGCAGAGCGTGATGCACAGGCACAGGCAGACAATCCGGCGCAAGGCATCAAGCCTGGACGTCGCAGACAGCCCGATAATCCCCGTTGAGTTCGCAGGGTGCGGGGCAGGGGCAGACCGTGGCCGGACTGCCCGGAGGCATCGGCGTCGGCGGGGGTAAATGGGCAATGGGCGGCGGCGGCCACGGCGTCCCCAATCCGTCTGTGCAGGCCGCCCAAAGCCCACTCAACATAATGTGGGGGAATTATACGCCACTCACCGGGCCGCGCCGCCGCCAGCCAGCGGCATCGTAAAGCGGTTCGCAGCGTATAATTTACATTATGTCTGCACCCCCGCTGATCAGCATCGCCGGGTGTGGCGCACAAGGCTGCGCCTTATGCTGTCAGCACCTGAGCCAGTCTTCGGCAAAAACCGGTGTTCTTATTTAACCCGAATTCTGGATAAGAAATTGACGTGAAGCCTGTTCCAGGAGCAAAGTTTTGGTGCATGCCGAAACAGTCCCGGGGAGGAACAGGCTATGGACAACTTAGTTGAAATTTTCTGTAATGTCGATGATTTTTGCCGTTTTTTTATCCCACAGTGGGAGCAATTTTGTCTCAATAACGGATATCGGCTGCGCCGCCGGCAAGGTCATATGTATCCCAGTGAAATTATGACCATTTTGATCCTCTTTCATATGTCACATTACCGTAACTTTAAAGCCTTCTATCTGGAATTCCTCTGGAAATATCACCACCATGATTTCCCCACCTTGCTCAGTTATACCCGTTTCGTCAGTGTCGCCCCTTCTGTTTTGGTCCCGCTATGCAGTTATCTGACTCAATTAAAAGGAAAACCCACAGGCAT
>NZ_JBFPEZ010000116.1:0-2248 GCF_040838225.1 Xenorhabdus sp. SGI246 | reverse complement strand
AGCAAGGCTTCATCTCCGCTGTTTTCCCAGGCTCTTATCCAAATACAAATGCTGTTGTAGCTGATACCTAATGTTTCAGCGATGGTATTCCGCGAGATCCCTTGCTGATACATGCGTATCACCAATTGCCGATTATATTGCTGTATCTCTGGAGGAAGTTGTCGAGTATCTTTTTTCATCTTTCCATAATACAACAATTATTCGTATTTGAACACCGAATTAATAAAACAGGGTGTACCGGCAGCGTTAGTGACGGCATGGTTAAGTCAACATGGTATTGTCCCGACGCGCACGACTGATTTTCAAATCATGTTCCTGTTCTCAATGGGAATTACCAAAGGGAAATGGGGGACTTTGCTGAATACCTTACTGTCTTTCAAACATCATTACGATGCGAATACACCTATGAGTAAAGTATTACCTGATTTGGTGAACGAACATCAAGAAGTGTATGGCAAGTTAGGAGTAAAAGATTTAGGCGATAAAATGTTCGCTTACTTACATAAGAATAATCCGGGTGAAAAACTGAATCAGGCTTATGCGGCGTTACCTGAAGTTAATATGACACCACGAACGGCTTATCAGGCGGTTGTGAGCAATAATGTGGAATTGGTGGCACTCGATAAACTTCCCCATCGCATTGTGGCGAACTCAATTATTCCTTATCCACCCGGCATTCCCATGTTAATGTCAGGGGAAAACTTCGGTGACAAAAATAGCCCGCAAATTGGCTACTTGCATGCGTTGCAAAAATGGGATCGAGAATTCCCAGGCTTTGAGCATGAAACGGAAGGAACGGAGATTATTGATGGTATTTATCACGTCATGTGTATAAAGCGTAAGGGAAAATAAACTATGGCTACGATTGCAGACACCAAAAAAGTGGGTTTAATCCCCGTTACGCTGATGGTAGCGGGAAACATCATGGGATCGGGGGTTTTCCTGCTGCCGGCGAGTCTGGCAGCAACGGGAGGGATTGCTATCCTGGGATGGCTGGTAACCATCATTGGTGCGGTCGGGCTATCTATGGTATATGCCAAGATGTCTTCATTGGATGATAGCCCAGGTGGTTCTTATGCTTATGCCAGACGAGCTTTTGGGCCATTTTTAGGTTATCAGACCAACGTACTTTACTGGCTGGCCTGTTGGATTGGAAATATTGCTATGGTCGTGATTGGGGTAGGTTACATCAGTTATTTCTTCCCTATCCTAAAAGATCCAATCATTTCTACATTCACTTGTATAGCGATACTGTGGATTTTTGTGTTTTTGAATATTATCGGCCCGCATGTCATAACCAGAGTACAGGCTGTGGCTACAACACTCGCCCTAATCCCGATTGTAGCAGTTGCTGTATTTGGCTGGTTCTGGTTTAGTGGCTCAACCTATATGAATGCTTGGAATGTCAGTGGGTTAGATACTTTTAGTGCCATTCAAGGCACCTTAAACGTGACGTTATGGTCTTTTATTGGTGTTGAAAGTGCCTCAGTTGCAGCGGGAGTCGTCAAAAATCCAAAGCGGAATGTGCCGATTGCCACTATTGGCGGTGTATTGATTGCTGCTGTGTGTTATGTGTTGTCCAGCAGCGTCATTATGGGGATGATCCCCAACGCGACATTAGTCGTTTCATCTTCTCCGTTTGGTGATGCGGCACGTCTGGCACTGGGCGATACTGCCGGTGCAATAGTCGCATTTTGTGCAGCAGCCGGATGTTTAGGATCATTAGGCGGTTGGACATTGCTTGCCGGGCAGACAGCAAAAGCTGCGGCAGATGATGGCTTATTCCCTAAAATTTTTGCCAAAGTGAACAAGGCCGGAACGCCTGTGAATGGATTATTAATTTTGGGTGTTTTGATGACGATTGTGCAGTTCAGTAGCATCTCTCCTGATGCGGCGAAAGAATTCAGCTTGGTTTCATCCGTATCAGTGATTTTCACCCTAATACCTTATTTATACACTTGTTCGGCCTTGCTGCTGCTTGGTCATGGTCACTTTGGACAGGAAAAAACGCGTTATATTGTGATTACCTTCATTGCCTTTATTTATTGCATTTGGGCCGTATTGGGAACAGGTGCAGAAGAAGTGGTTTGGACGCTGGTGGTAATGATGGTTATAACAGCCATGTATACCTTTAACTACAACACAATGCATCCGGCTCCTTTCCCGTTAGAAAAAAAAGATTAATGCGATCTTTATCTTATTATAATGCGCTGATATTCAGCGCATTTTTATTGGGGCTTTAGCCAGT
>NZ_JBFPEZ010000115.1:0-5483 GCF_040838225.1 Xenorhabdus sp. SGI246 | reverse complement strand
GCAGAACGGGGCGGATATCCCGGATAAGAAGGCGTTTGTCAATAATGTAGGGGCCTACCCTCAAACTGGAGGGAAAGTTGCCGGTGAGGTCATTTGTCAACGGCTCATCCTTGAAGCCGAGGTGCCCTATTTGACCGGGTTTAACTCTCAGGGGAAACGACAATTTTTCTGTGGCCGGGCGGGTGATGGGCCATTATATTTAAAGAATGATACGACAGGAGCAGCATTAAAAATTACGGATCGCTTTTATTTTAACAATCAAATCATTCCAGATGACTACAGTAATTTCGACCAGCGTTATCATATTCAGGGTGAAATCCGATTATTCCCGTTCCGCCCGAATGAATTGCCTGCTGGTTGGCATCACTGTAATGGGGATAAGCATCACATCACCTCTGCTATTGGCAGAGCTTTAATACAATTATCTGGCAATTATAAATCTGATTTCAGGATCACCAGCAGCAGTGGATATATAAACCTGCCCAATTTTTATTCGGAAGGTCGAGGACTATTCCTGCGTCCGTCAACTTCACCTGGTCAAATCGTTCAGGATACATATCGTGCTCACGCTCACCCTGATGTGGTGAGTAGTATCGATAGTACACGGATTGTTGACTACAAAGATGATGTGGCTGTGGCCTGGTTTAACTCTGTAGATAAACGCAGGCCGGGAAAAATCCGAACCGAAGGCATGGCTGGAGGAACCGAGACCGCCCCTGTCCATATCGGCATGACCCCGGCTATCTTTTTGGGAGTATAAAATGAAAAATTATTATTTTGATGAAACAAAATCCCATCACCCATTCACGTTTATCACAGAGGCATCACCCGGCTCTTACCCGCCAGATAATGCTATCAGAACCGAGCCACCGAGCAGGGAAGGCTACTGGCCATGCTTGATCGACGGACAATGGGAACTGCTGCCGGATCATCGGGGAAAAACCGTTTACAGCATCACCACGCGACAATCCCTGCGGTGTGAGGAGGTCATTATGCCGGAGGGGTATACGGATTTAGTACCCCAAACGATGTTTGATAACTGGGACGGGAAGCAATGGGTAACGGATATCGCCGCACAACAGGAGTATGAAGTACAGCAGGCAGAATATGAAAAGCGGCAATTATTGAATGCGGCCACAGAAAAAATTGCGATTTGTCAGGACGCCGTTGACCTCGACATGGCAACCGAGGAAGAGAAAGCGGCTCTTGTCGTCTGGAAAAAATACCGTGTCCTGCTCAACCGGGTAGACTGTTCCACTGCCCCCGATATCGCATGGCCGGAACCGCCGAAGTGAGGGTGTGATGGGCTTAATGGTGAGGAGTTGGAGCAGAAGAAATAATTTTGTAATTGGATAGAAGCAAGAGCCACTATTTCGGTGGCTCTTATTGTTATTAAATGAAATTAGACTATCAACTAAAACATCACCTTTAATATAAATACTTCACAAGTCAAGCTACTTTTTTAGCGGCCTCCATGCGCATGATTTCCGCCCTTTGATGAATTTCCTTCATAATAGCTTCAAGCTTTAAAGCACTTTCATAAAGATTATTTAGACTTTTCATGTGGATATTCCTTATTAATGATTTATCATATTACCATTGTGGACTAACTAAGGTATTGCTTCTAATGTCATTGTGGGCGCGTTCGCAATATTCTGCATCAAACTTTTCAATCCCAATTAGCAGGGAATCAGCAAACAATAAACCTTGTTTAACGTTTTGCAGATACATCAAAGCTGTAACAGAGTTCATACTATCAGCCTTGTTTTCTAAATCTTTTTCAAAGTTTTCAGCTTCTGACTTCATATAAGAAAATAACTCTTTTAATTGCGATAATGATGGGTCAGTAAGCTTGTGCATACCATCAATACCAAGCTCTTCAAACAATAGAGAAAGACTATCTAATGTTCTTGCTACAATCTTAACAAGCGTATCAAATTTATATTGATCTAGTTGATTCATAATATATTATTGTCTTTTGTGATGTTAAAAGGGAAGAGGATCAGCAGATGATAAATAACCCATGGAATGGAGAGCCGATACTCAAATTTAACTTACCCACATCACGAATCAATCCAATCTAAGGGCGAAAGACATACTAAATGTATAATGTTTGGCAACCCTTTTTTCAAGTGGATGGCTTAACAATTATACTACCTATTGGTTAATCCGTGACAGAACTGTAGCTTAACTAATCAACAATAATGTATTGTTTTGGTCAGCTAAAAGTCATCTTATTTTTTCATAAATTTGATCTAGTTAAATTAATTCACATTATATTTATTAGAGTATTTTACTTTTTATTCGTTTTCTTAATTTAATTATTACTTATCGGTAGTTATAATAGAAAGAGAGCTAATTTATAGGAGTGTGATAAAAAATATATTTCAAATTGAAACAATATCCATTCTTACATATTTATAAATGTAATTTTTCCCCACTTCCCACCCCTCGCCCCTTAACTTCCGCTCCTTTGATAAAATCATTTAAAATCAAAAAGTTAAAATATTTTTATATGTAACTCATTGATTTAATTGAATGCCGTCTCTGTGCCAGAAATAAGTAAAATCAACGGGTTATCTAAAGGTGGGATATCTCACCTTTTGGAATCCTTCCGTTTCAAACGGAGGCGTGAAATTAACTGTAGGGATTCCTTAGTTTAAGGAGTCATCAATCTCAGAGGTTCAACTACGAAATTTTCGTAGTTTATATTTTCGCCAACAAGGAGTCCTTAATCTCAGGGGTTCCTCACTTTGGTAAAAGGTGGGACGTAATTGGGACGCGATGTTTTTCACATGCTTTCGATGTTTTTCGAACTTTTGCGAAGTGAAGCGCTGTGAGCTGCGGTTTTCGCTGTATATATTTGATTTAACTGATAGTTCTATGTTCTCATAATCGCTTGGTCGCTGGTTCAAGTCCAGCAGGGGCCACCAAATTTATCAAGGGGTTGCATCAAAAGTGCGACCCCTTAGTTTTTTCTAGGATACCCATAGGATACCTTCTGGCAGTAGCGCGAGGTATAACCGATTAACACCGCTACGGTAATGAGCCGTTGTCGTATTTCTCTCTGTGATACTTATCACATCACCTGAACATACGATGCTTGCCTTTCAGCTTCCCTAATCACTACTTGAAGTTCAAAATGCCGTGAGTTCTAAAAATGGCTAAGTGTGACCTCAAGAATTGATGAGCAATTATTCCAGTGGATTATTGCGAGCGTGACGCTCAATTAATCGACCATACGAATCAAAATAGCGACTCGGCCAAATTTCAGAGGGATGTATTTCGAGATAGTTAGCAATAATCCATTCGCCTTTAGGCCACGGACGGCTAAGAGTATTTGCCAGTGTCGATGAACTGAGACCAGATTCACGAGAAACAGCCGCTAAGGTCGTTCCACGCTTACGTAGTGCAGCAATAATATCGGCTTGATGCCAGTCAGCTTTAACATTATTCATTCCTGCTACCCCTTCCATTAATTGAGAAACTTGATGGTGGCGATTCAAGCAAGGTTCGCATTACCGGGCTAAGATTCCGGTGAGGCCGAAGCCTCCCCTGCCTGAATCACCATTGAAAGGGTGAACGAGGTCACTGGTAGAAACATCCTACCAGTGTTCTTAGCTCAGGGATGCGAAGCCCTGACCACTAGATTTTGCTAGTGGCGGGGCTACTTTAACTGATTGGTTTATTGGACTCAATAAGCAAACCAGTAAAAATGCTTACCTTTTTACGTTATATATCATCAAACGCTTTGAGTCGCTGCCGTTCACTTGAGGTAAAGGCCAAAGCTCATCAGAGACCCTATATATAGGTCAAAACACTAAATGCTCTGACCTTGTGAAAAAAATTGTGACGGAATCTATTGGAGGATTAAGAGGTAGCTAACTGGTATTTTGTACTTTTATTGTTTGACGTCCGTGTCCAGATGTCGAAAGATCCAATTTGGAATCAGTGACAGCAATCCACAGAGAAATTAAGACCGCAATTATTCACCCTTAGCCGCAGGCATTTGAACCCGAACAGAAACAAATCTTCCATCGGGAATATCAATTAAATCACCGTCAGAATAACCTTCCCTCATATTTCTGGCGAAAGCAGGTGCATCTGAATGTTCGCGGTGATAGGTCATTAATTTGATAGATCCATCGGATAGGACTTCATGATCGACCCAAAGCAATGGGAGCTTGTTTTTACAAAGCGGGATATCTATTCCGTTATCTATACCACCCCATGCGCCATCACTATTTAATCCCATAATACCTTTGATAAGGTATATCCCTTTGGAAACACGTTCCACTACTGCACCTTTAGACCCGTCATTTGTTTCAAATTTTCCATCACTCCAAAGATTGATTATGGCTGAGGATAACTTGAAGTTACCATTTGAATCCATGAAAGTATTTATACCCAATATGGAAAATTGACTCCATGTTTGAAAAGATTCGTTCGCTGCTACTCTGGATCGTATCCATGCTATATTACGATATGCATCGAATGCCAATTGTGTAGCCCACCAAGCGGGTCCTATTGTCAAATATTTCATTGCCTCCGGTCCTCGCGGGGAATCAGAGGGGACTGGCGCAGACCCCCTCTGATAAAAACCTGTTTTTCCGGCTAAATCTTCCACTGTTTGGCCTGGTTCTACTACAGTACCAGAGCCCCCAATACCAAAATCCCCAATTTTCAGTGCATCTGCTAATCCTATGTTTTTGACAAACTCAGTTTTATCAGGAATATCCGCTCCGTTTTGTTTTTTTTCAAATAGAGATTAGAATTATTGTTGAGAGCGTTTTGGTTGGCGATATTGGCTAGATCATATGCTTTTTTAACAGCTTTAGATGTTGCTACGGTTATTTCACTGTCACTACCTGTTTCATTACTGAGTGTAACAAATCCCGGTTCTGCTTGAGTCGCATATGGATGATTACGGCTTTTGGCATGTTCCTCAATAGCTTCTTTGAGTGAGTCTTTAACATATTCTGGTGTTGTAACAACCACAAGATTATTATCGTCTAAAACCTTTGAATCAGACTTTTTATCTTGATTACTCATATTTATTCCCTCATTTAATCAACAATACACATTGCTAAATAACATGAAGGCGGTGGGATACTTCTCCGCCGGTGAACATCAATAAAATGGTTCATCAATACTGGAGAGTACGGCTTGATTTAATTCAGTAGGCTAATTGCATGCTTTAATGGCAGGATGACATAAAATAACAGACGGGGAATTAATGAACTTTATCAGATGACTGATAAAACTTGGCAAAGTGAAGATAAACTTTCTCACCTTTTAAGCTATCGGTTTCATTAATCTCTATACTGCACGTAAATTAACCTGAGTTCTGGATAAGAAATTGACGAAGTGCCTGTTCCAAGAGCAAAGTTTTAGTGCTGGCTAAAAAACGCTCTACGGAGGAACAGGCAATGAACAAGCTAGTTGAAATTTTCTGCGATGTCGATGGTGCGCTGGGAAAAGCT
>NZ_JBFPEZ010000114.1:0-8573 GCF_040838225.1 Xenorhabdus sp. SGI246 | reverse complement strand
GCTTAAGCGAGCGGTATTACCTCGTGAAGAGGGTTTTATGAACGCTTTGAAATTAAATCAATTTGTTATATAATTTTCAGATAAAGTGTGAATAATTGGATAAATATATTCACATATAGGCCCAGTTAAGTAGCAATATACGAGGAAGGTTAGTATCAAACCAAGCACCAATATCATGAATATTATGAAGAATGCAATACTTTGAATCCGAAGTCGGTTACTAATACTTAAAAAAACACCAGATATATCCCCTTCTATGGATGAATATTCTTTTTTTATTTGTTGTTTTCTGTGGTCAATTTCTTCTTTTATCGTTTTTAATGTTTGAAGTTGATTGCATAACATTAGCACCACAAGGAAAACGAATATTAAGCAACCAAAAAGAACAGATGAATTAATTATTGCTTGATAATTCCATGATTTTGTTGGTTTCATTTGGGTGGAAATAATGATTGTTGCCACAGGAATTCCGAGGATCTGATTTTGTATATCTGAGAATACCTTATGTATTTTCCCCATTTCTTCAACTTTGGCTATTCGTAACTGATCCATTACCTTATCATAAGAAAAAGCGGAAACAAAAACACGATAACCTTTCTCAAACTGAAACCTTAACAATCTAATATTATTCAGTATATATTCAAATATTGAAGTTAGTTGAACGTTTTCAGTAATAGTCTGCATGCTTTTTATTAAAATATTGAGTTTCTGCTCTCTGTGTGTGTCATCATCAAAATACGATATTAAACTATCCAAATCGTCTTTATTTAGTTCTTGAATAGTGTTGTAGCTATAATTTATTGATATTTTGAATAACTCTGAATCAAAAAACACAATTTCATAAGAACTTTCATCAAAGTAAGCTGAACTTTCTTTGAGTAAAGATAAAAATGATAATACGGCACGATAGTTAACAATCAATTTAGGAATATCGTGATCTGCACTGAAGAACTTTACTTCTTTAATGTAGTAATTAGGCGGCTCTTTATATAAGTTTTTTTGTGGATAAAACAATGCAGCATAATCATCATAAAGTGCCCCCAACCCTGTTCTTGGAGGGTCTACATATAAAATTACATTCTTCTGCGGTGAAATACTACCTTCTTTTAATTCAATTCCATATTCTTTCGGGTTACCAAGCAGTTCATTTAGTAAATCACAATCTAATTGATTTTTAAGCAACAGGGAAGCGATATGTGGATCTTCTTTAAAAAAGTTCATCTTTTTATACAATTCTGTCAATTGTTTAAAGCTCTTACTCACTATCCACCTCGCTTAGAAGATTTGCTCTCAAGTCATCGGGGATGTTTTTTAGAATGATCTCATTTTTTTCTTTAATAAAATCAATGGAGCCATCAATTAATCCAGCCCTATCAAATTTAATTTCCCAATGATTGGTTTTGCCTTTAAATGACACCAGATTTCGTATAATACGTCCATCAGGAACGAATCCATCGGATAATTCCAGTTCATCATCCGCTAATTTTTGTACCAAAATAACAGGTTCATCAGGCCAGATTGCATTGGCAAATGTCTCTATACTAATTGGTTCATTGTTCTTATTTAAATTTTTAAGATAATCCAGTGCTATATTAAAGAAATTATCTCTTCTTTCACCTGATAAATTTTGCTCGTCTGCAAACTGCTTTAGTGCATTATTTAACTTGTCTGTTTCTTTCTTTGCAATCATAATATCATTACAGCCAAGAAATTTCTTAAAATAATTTGAAATTGCATTTTTTGTTTTTAAGAAGTCAATATAACGCTCAGCTTCATTTTTCAAAGATGTTAAGTTTATTCTTCCCGCAACCTTTAGTTTGGATATATCAAGATAAACACTATCCTCGATAGAAAAGTCAGCAGTAATAGATGATCCTGTTGTTGAATTGATCATTACTACTAAAATATACTCATTATCATTTATTACAATATGCGAAAATAGAACATACCCACCAGTAGACATTTGTTCTTCTTCTGAGCGAACTTTTAAGTGGTGCATCATTTTACAGCTGATGTCATAGAATGTAACTCGATTATCATTATAATCTGTAACGAATGTTTCCATTGGATAGTTATCTCTGTCCCCCTCAAAAGAACCATACCCTTTATTCGCACTTTTAGCATGTTTAGCGCAGATATCTGCAATTAATCTTTGTGAAGCATTTGTTACATTGCTCTCGGATTGGCTTAAGGTAATGGTAGCAGTACCACGCTGCTCTTTGTGTAAAATGTGAACTACAACATACTTAACATCGATTTCGGTATTGTTCATTATAAATTTCCAGTTGCTATATAAAAATATAAAATGATACGGCTAATGTCATTCACACATCCAGTCAGTTCAACAAAAACATATATTTTTTGGATATTGAGAAATTAGTTTAACTTTATACCAATCAGGCAAATCAGTAGGTTAAAAATAGCTTAATCTGTGACATGGAAAGAGAGCTAATTTATAGGAGTGTGATAAAAAATATATTTCAAATTGAAACAATATCCATTCTTACATATTTATAAATGTAATTTTTCCCCACTTGTATAATCCTCCACGCAAATCCAATCAATTTATTCAATCATTATCACTCATTAATATATTCGGGATGTCCAGCAGCGGGAGTATATTGAACTACCTCAGTAACCTGTAGATTTTTGAATTACGTTTATCAGAGCAGTTTACTTATACTAAAGCAGATAGGTGAATAACCTATATGAGATAGCAGTTATCATTTCAGTACTCTATTAATGATGAAGTAATAAGAATTCTTATTTTGAATGATTTCATCAAAAAAGGGGGGAGTATGAAAATATTATCTAACGCCATTTTCGTCATGTTAACTTGTTTACTGGCATCCCTTGCTTTCGCGTTCGAAGAAAACACCAATACAGAAAAACAACAGATTCTTTCTGCTGAATATAATGTGGAATTAAAGAATTCCTCTTTTTCTGAAAATAGCCTCATGATGACTAAAAGAAGCACTGAATGCATGTATGACAGTGGCGCAGATCAGATAAGTATTGCGCCTGGTAACCAGCAAAGTGTCTACTTACAGGACAACGATAATTTATTTAGTGGCTGTGCATTTGGAACTAAACGGGTCGAATGGGATGTTTCTAGTGGTCCTATGAGTTGCACTTTGTATTTTGAGCATGGATACGATTCAGGTTGGTATACTGTGATTGAAGGGTGCCCGGATATTGTTAAGAGCGCAGTTTGTAATGAAGATGCCAACTGTAATCAAATTAGAGTCTACGGAAGTGAACCGAATATAGATATAAATGTAGAATTCCTTGTCCGGTGAATCTAGTGACTTCCGTATCTATGCAAAAAATGGAGTTTTCCCATCTTAATTCAGCACGCTTCCATTTCAAACGGAGACGTGAAAGTGAACTCAGGGATTCCTGCCGGGGTCAAAATGACGGCCTCGGAAGAATCAATGAATTACAGTGACTGGCTGAGGACCAATCAACAATACACATTGCTAAGTAATATGAAGGCGGTGGAGGAGCCATATTATATGTCGAACAGCGCACTGCGGAAGTTGCCGCCGCCGCTCTGGAACTGGCTAATGACCTTGAGGCTTCACAACAATTACTCGCCCATTTCAATCAATTTCGTGAACAATATCTGGCAGGAAAATCGAATCATCCGGCGGAGTAAGTCACAGTAATTCTTGTCAATCACGGCTAAAGTTATTCATAGAAATGGTTCAATTGAAGGTGATTGTTTATTGAAGTAATAACTTATTCAATGACAATTAATGAGGAGATAAAAAATGAGCCAGCGTGGACTTGAAGCACTGTTACATCCCAAATCTATTGCTGTTATTGGAGCGTCTGAAAAACCCGAAAAAGCCAGCTCAACATTGATGCGGAATTTGTTAACTGGAAACTTCAAGGGGCCGATTCTTCCTGTCACGCCTAATAAAAACGCTGTTCTCGGTGTGCTGGCTTATCCTTCTATCGATAAATTACCATTAACTCCTGATCTGGCTGTCATATGTACTCACCACAGCCGCAATTTGCCATTGTTGGAGCAATTAACCAGATTGGGCTGTAAAACCGTTATCATTCTTTCATCACCAGCATCACAGTTTGCTGAACTGAAACAATATAGCCAAAAATATCACATCCGGATCCTCGGCCCTAATAGCCTCGGCATTTTGGCTCCGTGGATCGGATTGAACGCCAGTTTCTCGCCTATTCCTATTCTCAAGGGAAAGCTAGCATTTATTTCACAATCAGCGGCAATATCCAATACGATTCTGGACTGGGCGAACCATCGCAATATTGGTTTTTCATATTTCATTGCATTGGGTGATAGCGTTGATATTGACATTGATGATCTTCTTGACTTTTTAGCTCGGGATGGTAAAACCAGCGCGATTCTACTGCATCTTGAGCACATTAACGATGCTCGCCGGTTTCTTTCTGCTTCACGAAGTGCATCACGCAATAAACCCATTCTGGTTGTAAAAAGTAGTCGTACCCGCAAGGCTCAACAATTACTGGGAGAACAACAGAATTTCGATGTAGCCTATGACGCAGCAATTCAACGGGCAGGGTTACTGCGAGTACAGGATACACATGAAATGTTTTCTGCCGTGGAGACGTTAAGTTTTATGCGTCCGTTGCGTGGAGAACGCCTGCTCATTGTCAGTAATGGAGCCGCACCTGCTGCTATGGCGCTAGATGAACTCCTCAGGAGAACCGGTAAACTAGCGGTTCTGGAGGACGAAACGATTGTTAAATTATCTGGTGTACTGCCTGAAGCACAAATCTTACGTAACCCACTGGATCTGGGAGATAGTTCATCAACTGAACAATATATCGCTGCTCTGAAACTACTGTTAGATAGTCGTAGCTATGACGCCCTACTGTTGATTCATTCTCCCTGTGCCATTTCCCATAGCATGAAGACAGCAGTTAACGTCATTAAGGCTGTAAAAGAACATCCTCGTGGAAAATGGCTCACAATCTTTACTAATTGGTGTGGTGAATATTCTTCATTAGAAGCGAGGCGGTTATTCAGTGAAGCAGGTATTCCAACCTACCGTACACCAGAAGGCGCAGTGACAGCTTTTATGCATATGGTGGAATATCAACGTAACCAAAAACAACTCAAAGAAACCCCTGCCCTGCCAATAGGCATCACATCAAATACCGCACATGCTCACGATTGTATACAGCAAGCTCTCAATAGTGGCAATACTCAGCTAGATACCCATGAAGTACAACCTATTCTTGAAGCCTACGGCCTAAATACCTTACCTACATGGATTGCTCATTCCAGTGATGATGCAGTCAATATTGCGGAAAAAATTGGCTATCCTGTAGCATTGAAATTGCGTTCTCCCGATATTCCTCACAAATCAGAAGTTCAAGGGGTTATGCTCTATCTGCGTAATGCCAGAGAAGTTAAGGCAGCAACTCAGGCCATTATTGAACGTGTGAAACAGAACTTTCCACAAGCCAGAATTCATGGTTTATTAGTTCAAAACATGGCAAACCGAGCTGGTGCGCAAGAATTGAGAGTTGCCATTGAACAAGATGAGATATTCGGCCCTTTAATTATGCTTGGAGAAGGTGGCATAGATTGGGTTAATGAAACTCAGGCAGCCGTCGCTCTGCCGCCTCTCAATATGGCATTGGCTCGTTATTTGGTCATTCAGGCTATTAAAGGAGGTAAAATAAAATCAGGGGGTTCACTGCAACCATTGGATATCCCTGCTCTAAGTCAATTGTTGGTTAGAGTATCCAATTTACTGATTGATTGCCCTCAAATCACTCGTATGCATATCCATCCGTTATTGGCATCAGGCAGTGAATTCACACTATTGGATGTAACAATGGAATTAACACCCATCACTGATGATCACCGAAATCGACTGGCAATTCGTCCTTATCCTAATGAACTGGAAGAAACCATTTATATCAGAGATGATTTTGAATGTTTACTGCGCCCAATTCTGCCGGAAGATGAACCATTACTAAAAGAATTTATCGAACAGGTAACGAAGGAAGATCTATATTATCGCTATTTTAGTGAGATCAGTGAATTCACTCACGATGACCTCGCCAATATGACCCAAATTGATTATGACCGTGAAATGGCATTTGTTGCGATACGCTATCCAACAACCAAACCGGAAATTATTGGTGTCGCCCGTGCTATGGCTGATCCGGATAATATCGAAGCAGAATTTGCGGTGTTAGTGCGATCAGATTTGAAAGGGATTACGCTAGGATATCAACTCATGACCAAATTAATCCACTACACAAAAGAACATGGCATTCAGGTACTAACCGCTATCACCATGCCAGAAAATCGTAATATGATCCGACTTGCCAAAAAACTGGGCTTTACCATCGATATTCAATTAGAAGAGGGAATTGTCAATCTTGTCTTAAAACTTTAGCCGCCAGAACTTTAAGGTAAATAAGGATAGTGAAAAACAGGCCCAAACCGAATCTTCACTTCGTGATGGATAGCACAGACTTAAAGCAATCAGCAATAGAAAGTTAATTCATACTCACAATTGACCAAACTAATGGTATCATCGCCGGATCATTTTGATTCATAACATTACGATGGAACGCCAACCATCTAAACTAAGAGAAAAATCGCACTGTGATGTTGTCCAAATTTAAACAAGCAAAACACCAACAACACCTTGCACAACTGCCTAAATTACCGCAGTCAGTTGCTGACATTGAAACCCTTTATCAGTCTAAAGAGTTTCGCAGCACCTTACTGGAACGCATTTCAGGCGCTAAAAAGCATATTTATATCGCCGCATTATATCTAGAACATGATGACGCCGGACGAGATATTTTAACAGCACTGTATGAAGCCAAGCAAAAGCGGCCTGAACTGGATATCAAAATTCTGGTCGACTGGCATCGTGCCCAGCGTGGTCGTATTGGTGCAGAAGCCACTGTAACAAATGCAGATTGGTACTGTTCTATGGCTGAAAAATATCCTAGTATTCATATTCCCACTTTGGGTGTTCCTGTAAATACCCGTGAAGCGTTAGGCGTCTTGCACCTAAAAGGCTTTATCTTTGACGATACTGTGATTTATAGTGGTGCCAGTATTAATAACGTCTATTTACACCGCCACGAAAAATATCGCTACGATCGCTATCATCTACTACGCAATGCTAAACTCGCAGCTATCATGAAGCAGTTTATTGACGACAACATTATTTCTGCCGATGCAGTCAATAATTTGGCCTCCCGATCTCGACCTCGCAGCCTTGAAATTAAAAACTTTATCAAGCAATTCCGCACTTCCTTACGTAGTGCTACATATCATATCAAAAATCAGGCTTCAAATGACGAACTTGCAGTAACACCACTTGTTGGATTGGGCAAAAAGAATCCTCTGAATAAGACAATTTGCCATCTGATCGCTAGTACAGAAAAGAAAGTAGTAATTTGCACCCCTTACTTCAACTTACCGGCAGTATTAGTTCGTTCTATTGCAAGATTGTTACGGCAGGGGAAACAGGTTGAGATTATCATTGGAGATAAAACAGCCAATGATTTTTATATTCCACCGGAAGAGCCTTTTAAGATTATTGGTGCTTTACCCTATCTGTATGAGATTAACTTACGCCGTTTCACCAATCGGCTACAACGTTTTATCGATAGCCAGCAATTAACTATCCGGTTATGGAAAGACGAAGATAATACCTACCATTTAAAAGGTATCTGGGTTGATAACAAGTGGCAATTGATTACAGGTAATAACCTCAATCCACGTGCATGGGGGCTTGATTTGGAAAATGCCATTCTCATTCATGATCCTCATCAGAAAATGCACACACAGCGTTCTTTAGAACTAAATTGCATTCGCTCTCATACAAAAATCATCAATAATTATCAGGAATTGGATAGCATACAGCTTTATCCTGTCAAAGTTCGTAAATTAATACGTCGCTTACGCCGTATCCGTGTTGATAGATTAATCAGTAGAATATTGTAAATAGATAAATAATTATCAAAATAATAATCCCTTCTTACTTACTACAAGAAGGGCCTTTGTATATTATTTATCAAATCGCTATTATTTATTAAATTATGAATAATAGTGTAAATTACAATGAAAAAATCCATCACTAAAAAAATCAAAAATGTATTAATAACATTTTCTTTCTTATCCACGACTGCTTGTTCGAATATGTATCAGGCCAATGATATCTGGACAGGTAGAGACAAAGCGCAGCATTTTCTATTTTCTGCCGTAATAACCGCCGCAGGAAACGCTTATGGCGATCATCAAAACTGGAAACATCGGGAAAGTGCACAATTCGGTATGTTACTGTCAATTAGTTTTGGTGCAGCAAAAGAATTTTATGATAGCCGTCCTTCTGGTACAGGGTGGAGTTGGCAAGACTTTGTTTACGATATAGCGGGAGCTATAACTGGTTATAGTTTGTACCAATCCTTGAAATAGTTTGATAATTTATTCTCCTAAATCAAAAGAATATTTTTCTATTTTCATAACGCAAAAAAGCCATCCGGTAAAGGATGGCTTCTCTGTCAAATAACTGTCTGGCAGTGCCCTACTC
>NZ_JBFPEZ010000113.1:0-7574 GCF_040838225.1 Xenorhabdus sp. SGI246 | reverse complement strand
TCAGGCCAAAGACATTGCCAACGTTCTGGGAGTGAAACAGCGCGGGCAGGGATTTCTCTTCAGTGCCCGTATCATTGTCACCTGGGCCATCGGACATTTGCTGGAGGTAGCCGCACCCGAACAGTATGGTGAGCAATTCGGTCCGCCTTGGCGGATGGAGGTGCTGCCGGTGCTGCCTGCGCAGTGGCAATGGACAGTCAAAAAAGAGGCCGCTGACCAGTTTGCCGTGATTCAGCAATTATTGAAACAGGTCGATGAGGTGATTATTGCCACTGATGCCGACCGTGAGGGGGAAGTGATTGCCCGCGAGTTGCTGGAATATTGCCGTTTCACCGGTACGGTCAGGCGGCTGTGGCTGTCGGCCCTGGATGAAACCAGCATCCGGCAGGCATTGGCGGCCATCTTGCCGGGTGAGCAGACGGCAGCACTCTATCAGGCCGGACTGGGGCGGGCACGGGCCGACTGGTTAACGGGCATCAACCTGACCCGCCTGTATACCCTGAAAGCACAGGCACTGGGTTTTGGAGATGTGTTGTCCATCGGGCGGGTGCAGACCCCGACACTGGCACTGGTAGTGAACAGGGATAAGTCCATCAATCAGTTTGTGCCAAAACCGTACTGGCAGGTTCTGGCGAAGCTGGAAAAAGACACTGTCCGCTTTAAGGCTAAATGGCTGCCCGCCGCAGAGGAGGGCGATGAAGAAAACCGCTGTACCCGAGAGGCCGCGGCACAGGCCGTGCAACAACGTTGCCAGCAGGCAACGCAGGCCACGGTAATGGCCGTCAGCAAAAAACGGGAGAAAACACCGCCACCGCTCTGTTTTGATTTGGGGACATTACAACAGACAGCATCTCGTCTCTGGGGTATGGGCGCCAGTCAGGTGCTGACGATTGCCCAGTCCCTGTATGAAACCCATAAAGCCACGACCTACCCACGCACGGACTGCGGGTATCTGCCTGTGTCCATGCAGGCGGATATTCCGGTGGTATTAACGGCGCTGGTGCGCACCGATACGGCCATGGCTGATATTATCAGTCGGCTGGACAAACAACAGGTTTCCCGGATCTGGAATGACAAAAAAATCACGGCACACCATGCCATTATCCCCACACGTCACATCTTTGATATCACCCGGTTAACGACCGATGAGCTAAAGGTTTATCAGCTTATCCGTCAGTACTATCTGGCGCAGTTTCTTCCTGCTCAGGAAACCGATGTGACTGAGGTAACACTGGAGATCGGCGGGCAATTATTCCGGGTAAAAGGTCGGGTTAATGTGATTGCAGGCTGGAAAGCGCTGTTTGCAGATGGAACGGGAGAGCATGAGAAGAAAGAAGAGCAGGAAGCTGATTTACCGTTACCGACCCTTAATCAGGGTGATCGCTGTCAGATTATTGAGGTAAAAATTCAGTCACTCCACACCAAACCGCCTGCACCGTTTACTGAAGGTACGCTGATTGCGGCGATGAAAAATGCCGCCAGTCTGGTCAGTGATCCACAACTGAAACAAGTCTTGCGAGAAAGTGCCGGGTTGGGTACGGAAGCGACCCGGGCTGGAATTCTGGACACCTTGTTTAAACGCCAGCTGATTGAGCGGAAAAAGAAAGCGATCCACGCGACGCCGCTGGCGCAGGAACTGATTGCCGGGCTGCCTGCGGTGTTGACAGATCCGGGCATGACCGCGTTATGGGAACAATCGCTGGAAGATATTGCGCAGGGCAAAGCGTCGCTGGCGGTTTTTATGCAAAAACAGGCGCAGTGGATTTTGCATTTAGTCGAGCGGGGCAAGGCGCAGCCCCTTCATCTGTCGTTGCCGAAAACCCCGGCCTGCCCGAACTGTGGTGGCCGGATGCGGCAACGGCAGGGAAAAACCTCCCCGTTTTGGGGCTGTGTGAACTATCCGGCCTGTAAAGGTATGCTGAATGACAAAGCGGTCACGCAATCACGCAAAGTCAGGCGGGCAAATCAACGGACATGAAGATCTGATTGTTGATTGACGCCCTGATGGGATGCGCGAAAAATCAACCTGTTTCTTAAATGATCGGTGAGCCTGTAACGATCGCCTCTGGGTGGCTGTAAAACTCCCGTAGCCTGAAAGGGAGTGCCTCAACGCGGTACATTTGCCCACCTTTGGAAGCAGATATTGTCAGTCCAACGACAATGAAGGTTCATTATTCTTTATCAGAACGTCAGCAACGTCACTGTCTGACACCCGGCGGGGGAAAATCATTCCCGTCAGGGGACGGGATTTTCTCCGTTGCACCTGATTCTTTACCTCCATGGAGAAAATTGTATGTCTGAGAACACAACTTCGTTAACCAAAAATGACTATTTCAACCTGAATATTAAAGGCCTGGGCTATTTGAATAATATCCGCCATGTCAGCACTGCCAATGGTACGTTCCTGAGCTGCGTGATCAATGCGTTAAATGGTCCGAGTGATAATCCGGTCTATGTGCGTTTTGATATTACCGTAGTTGGCAAGGAGGCGACCAGTCTGATTGCCCGTTGCCAGAAATCGGTAGATGAGGACAAAAAAGTGCTGCTGGGATTTACCTTAAGCAACCCATCCACCGACATTTTTACCCTGAAACGCGGGGATCATGCCGGTGAACAGCGTGTCAGCCTGAAAGCCCGTTTGATCAAAGTCGATTGGATTAAAATCGGCCAGGAAAAAGTCTATCAGGCCGAACAATCCGATTCGACGCCGCCACAAAACGGTGTCGCGCAAACTGAATATGCAGAAAATTCATTCTGATATTTATTCCACTGACTTGCCCTGAATGTTTTCAGGGCAGTCTCTTTATTATCAAAGACAACAGGATACAGATATGAATATCGCACCCATTGGGATTCTGGCACTGCAATATTGTCATAAGCAATTACCGTTAACGGTGTTGCAAACCCGTGCAGGCTTTTATATCGGCACGATAGAGGGCAGCGTGCCCTGCTCCCGTGAGTCTATGGAATATTTTGCCAGCCGAGAACAGGCGGAGTTTGCCCTGAAGCAGGGGCTGTGGACACAACGTCAGTCATCGTAACAGAGAGGAAATGGGTATGTCTTCACGGGGAGTAAACAAGGTTATTTTACTGGGGCATCTGGGGCAAGATCCGGAAATCCGCTACTTGCCTACTGGTGGCACGGTAGCAACACTTTCACTGGCAACCTCCGAAAATTGGCGGGATAAACAAACTGGCGAAATTCGGGAGAAAACCGAATGGCACCGAGTGGTGATCTTCGGCAAATTAGCGGAAATTGCTGCGGAATACCTGCAAAAAGGCGTTCAGGTTTACATTGAAGGTCAGTTGCAAACGCGTAAGTGGCAGGACCAACAGGGACAGGATCGTTATTCAACGGAAGTGGTGGTGAGCGTCAATGGCACAATGCAGATGCTGGGAAGTCGTGGCGATGCAAAGAATGCAACTGCACGGCAGGCTAGGCATAAGCCAGCACAAAAGGGACAACCCTCTCATCCGGTGAAAGAGATAAAAAATACTCAACTGGTACAGACAGCTGTTTTACCGGACGGTGATAACGAAGAATTGGGTTGGTCGGATGAAATCCCATTTTGACATTGTCTAACATATGGCCCTGTTATTACAGGGCTGATTAAGTAGCTTCTTGGTCTGATTTTCATTCCATGGACTTAACAAATAAATGATACAAAAGCTACATTCCCCACAGATTTTTTCAATCTTATCCATCCATTTTGTTAGTATAGAATCATAACGTCTAAGTGATGGGCCCATAATTAAGGATAATTACCCAAATTTTATGCAATAGCATCGAATGAGTTTACTTCTTCGTTATTTCTTGTAGGTAGGAGCTAAGGCGAAATAGTACTAGCTCTTGATAATATATAGGTGGCAGTTTCTCGCCAAGTACCCAACTCTGAAGTGTTCTACTAGGGACACCATAAAGTATCTGACACATCTCTGACTGTGTGATTGCAAGAGATTTTTGATATTTCTTTAGTTCTAAAGAGAACTCTTTCTTTTTTATCATTGTACTTATTCTAAATAAAACATTGACGAATGCGCACTGAGTGCGTATTATACCCAGAAATTAATGATACCGAAATTAGATCTAATATACTATGCCAATTGAAACGTACTCAAAGCAATATATCGAAGCAAGTCAGCTTATTGATAGTTTAGTTGAAAAATATAGCAGAAAACTCATAGTTAACTCTGACTTAGATAGAAAGTTAGTTAGTTTTCAGGCAAATAAAATCGAACCAATCTTTAGATGGTTTCACTATAGAGAGGGATTCTCAAAGCAGTTAATTGAGTATATTTTGGATAAGCTTGATGCGAAACCAGGGCAAAGTTTACTTGATCCTTTTGCTGGGACTGGTGCAGCTCCATTTGTTGCTGAAAAATACAAAGGTATGCATGGTATCGCTATTGAATTAATGCCTGTTGGAGCTTTTTTTATAAACTGTCGTAATGTATTTGCTAGTATTTCGTCTGAACGACTAATTGAATATGCAAAAAAAGCTCTTGAAAGCAGAGATAAATGGCTTTCTGTGGTACCCAAATGGAAATTTAGCCATTTAAAAATAACTAAAGACGCATTTTCGCCTGAGTCGGAGTTGGAACTATGTAAATACAAAACTTGGCTTGATACACAGGAAGATGAGTCGTTTAGATTATTTTTAGATTTTGTTTCATTTTCCATTTTAGAAAAATTTAGCTTTACTAGAAAAGATGGACAGTATTTAAGATGGGACTATCGCTCACCTCGCTTTTATGGTAAAGATAAAAAGACATCTTTTGACAAAGGCCCGATATATACTTTTTTTGAGGCGTTAAGCGATAAACTTGATCACATAATTAATGATCTTGAACATTCAAAAGATCTATTTGAAGAGAAAATAAACGCAGAGAAAAATCAGATTGATATTATTCAAGGATCTGTACTTGAAAAAATAGATGAATTAGAAGATGAAAGCTTAGATTTTGTGATTACGTCCCCGCCATATTGTAATCGCTATGATTATACTAGAACTTATGCTTTAGAGCTGGCATATCTTGGTGTAGATGAAGATATTATTCGGGAGCTTCGTCAAACCTTACTTACTTGCACGGTGGAAAATAAACCAAAGTCATTTGAGTGGATCGAATCTGAATTAAAAAATAAAATTGATACTACTTTCAGAAGTCAAAGGTGTTTATCAAAGATAGTATCTTTTTTAGATAGTGAAGCAAAAAAAGGAACTTTAAATAATAAAGGCATAAAGACAATGGTCGAAGGATATTTCTATGATTCAACCGTTCATCTTGCTCAGGTTTCTAGAAAAATGAAAATTGGGGCAAAGTATGTAATGGTTAATGATAATGTTCAGTATAATGGATTAGAAGTACCTGTGGACTTACTATTGTGTGAAATTGCTTCAGAATTTGGGCTTAAAACGAAGACGATTTGGGTTTTGCCTAAGGGTAAGGGAAATAGCTCGCAACAAATGAAAAAACATGGACGAAGCGAGCTGAGAAAGTGTGTGTACGTTTGGGAGAAGCAGTAAAGAATAACTTATTAGCTATTATTATGACTGGCCAGTTTATATCTTCATGATATTATGATGTCTATCACTTCATCAAACTGGTCAGGATAGTTTATGTTTGCAGCACCTTTTAGCCAGCCAGATTCTAATAGTGAGAATATTTCTTTTGACATGGCAGTTTCAATGGCCGAACCTAAGAATACTAAGTTAGGTGCACTAATTTCTTTTTTTCCAAATGAAGAAATTATACGCTCTAATGCTGTCTTAGCTGTTTTCCAATGTTCATCAGCACCTGCAGGATCTATTCCTCCTTTCAGCTCCCCACAGCAAAGGTAGTCTTCCGGATTTTCAAGCTCTCTAGTAATAGCCGAATGACCTTTTAACACTATGATATCAACTGATTTATCTATAAATTTTGGTTTCTTATCAAAAATTATACACCGTTCTTCATCACTATGGTTTGTCCATTGAACCGCAACAATTTTATTTGATTTATTATATTCTGGTTTTGGTGATAGCCTCCGATTCTCTAATTCAGCTATAATAGAATTTGTAAGCTTCTCTTGTGCTAATTGTCCGATAACATTCCTCATTGTCCCTCCTAGCGAATCACCGGCAGTTAATAAATAGCGTTGTTGAAGAGACCTTACATATTCACCATCATTTAGCTTTGAGAAATCTATTAGTTTGTTAATTATTTTGTCTTGAATGTCTGTTGACAAGTGAGATAAGCTTTTTTTAGAAAGCATACAAGAAGCTATAACAAATTCGAGTAGAGTATCATCATCTCTAATGTCTTTGATTGTTTCTATACCATTGGCATTTTGGGCGAAATACTGAGCGGTTTTTATAATTGATTCTGTACGCCTAAGTTTTTCATTTGCTTGTGATAAGAAACCCGTTTCAGTAGCTTCTTTATTAGTTACTAAATCAAAGGCTTGTGTGACTGTTTTCATAAGTTAATCCATTGTTAATATGAATAGATATTTTCTGCCCTTTACAATATGGGAGAGTATCATTTATAAAATCACATAACCTAATGTATTTTAATGATTTTTACAATGGGTCTTTTTACAGATATAAAATTTATTTGTGCCTTATTGTTCTCTATTTAGTGAAAACCAAAAGTAGAAATCGCCTTCATCTATTGGGAAAACATGTAATCCTCTTCTAGAAAATATTCGACTTGTGCAAACATCAATCCCTGCTCATTATGAAGTTCGGAATGTGAAAATATTCTTTGAAAATAACTTAGGAAAGAGCCTATTTTGATTATGACAATGCAGTGAGTGAGGTCAAACTAGCCGTTCAATTTATTTACTTATTAAACTTACACATTCGATTATTGAATTAGATAACGCAATTCGTTAAAGTAAAAAAGCTATCGGCAAAATCTGATAGTCAAGGAATCTCACCCTTGCTAAGAGTAACCCACTGGTAGGAATTTTCTGCCAGTGTGCCTGTTATCGCCCTTTCAATGGCGGTTCAGGCAGGGGAGGCTTCGGCCTCGCCGGAAGGTTACTCCCGGTAGTGAGATCCCTGTCTGAACCACCACCAATAATCAACAGAAGGGGAAGCAGGTATGATTAATACTCACCAAGACTGGCACCCAGCCGAAATTATTTGTGCATTACGCAAACGTGGTACGACACTCGCCGCTTTATCCCGCGAATCGGGACTCAGTTCTTCCACTCTGGCAAATACTCTGTCTCGTTCATGGCCTAAAGGAGAGCTGATCATCGCGACCCGTTTGGGAATGGAACCCGCTGAAATCTGGCCCAGCCGTTATTTCGATGATTACGGCAATTTTATTGAACGAAAAATACGTCAGCCAGTTGATGAAAACCAGCCAGAGGCTGAATAACGCGCTGATATAAACAATAATGTAATAACACCTTTTTCGGCATGTTAATTTCCAGCAAACACAATTGAGTTGTTCATTGAATACATCACCGGGTTCCTTGCATAGTCAGGATTATGTTACGACTGAGCAGGAACCTATTTGGCATGAAAATAAATGCGTTAGTTGGTCTGATAGCGATAACGTTGACCGGATGTGTGGCTCCGGTA
>NZ_JBFPEZ010000112.1:0-3716 GCF_040838225.1 Xenorhabdus sp. SGI246 | reverse complement strand
ACCATGTTTACCCTTTGCCGGGATATCAATACCGCAAGCTGGCAGTAAGTTTTGCCAGGAATACATGGCGGAGGTTTTCACGGTCTGGATCAGGTCAAGCGGTTTTTGATTGCTTGCTGTTTTTTGAACTGTAAATTTAGGGCGAGTTTGGGTATGCTGTGTATCAGCCATCATTTTTACCTTTCTTAACGGTTGTTGGTGAAACGCCTCAGATGTGTCCGACCACACTGGGGCGTTGTGTTTTTAAATGTTTCTTATGTCATAGTCTTTTGTTTGTTATGCCGCCCGTGATTCCGCGATCCGCTGAGCGATCCAGTCATCAATTTCTGCTTCGATAAAGGCGATAGAGCGTGGGCCGATTTTGACCTGCTTCGGGAATTCTCCATCGCTAATCAATTTGTAAATCCACGCTTTGCTATAACCCGTTCTGCGCTGTACTTCCGGCAAACGAATAAAGTTTGTTTTCAATGCTGTCATTGTCATATTAATTCTCCTGTTACCGAGTCCCTGAGCGCTCATCGTGGACGTTATTTGATGACAGGCGGATTATTTAAAATGCAAGATTAAATGAACAGCGTTAATTGTTTTTCTCCGATGAAAATTAACGGGTTACAAATTGTACTAACGATTCTTTCTGTCGCGCAGCGGTTTGGCGAAGTCATACGGTGTGATGGATTTTTCCCGGTTCGCATCCAGATAATCCGCCCACCATTGCACCATCAGCCGCCGTTCATCCAGATGTTTGGAGGTGTGAATATAGGCTGCTCGCACATTGTTGCGTTCAATATGGCTGAGCTGGCGTTCGATGGCATCATCGCTCCACAGGCCGGATTCTCCCATCGCACCACGCGCCATTGTGCGAAATCCATGTCCACAAACTTCGGTTTGAGTGTTGTAACCCATCGCCCGCAGGGCCTTGTTAACGGTGTTTTCACTCATCACTTTCGCGGAATTATGATCGCTGGGAAACATCACTTCACAGTTGCCGCTTAGTTCCTGCAACGCGTTGATAAGCAAAACAGCCTGACGGCTCAATGGTACTAGATGATCGGTTTTCATTTTCATGCCGCGCTCAGAAAAGCGAACGCCTTTAATGGGTTGCCTTGTGGCCGGAATTTTCCACACCGCATTTTCAAGGTCGATTTCCTGCCAGCGGGCAAATCTCAGCTCACTGGAGCGGACAAACGTCAGCAGCGTTAGCTCTACCGCAATCTTGGTCAGTAAGCGCCCGCGATAGGCAGATAAGCGAGCTAAAAAGTCAGGCAAGTATTCATGGGGCAGAGCGGGATGATGACGGGATTTTGTGGTGGTAAGTGCTCCGGCCATATCATTAGCTGGGTTGGACTCCAGAATATCATTCTGGACGGCATAGCGCATGATAGCGGTAACACGTTGTTGCAATCGCTGGGCGATATTGTGTTTACCTGCATCATCAATGGCTTTGATAGGGGCTAAAAGCTGGCTGGTTCTTAGCGTAGTAATGTCGAGCCTGCCAATCTGCGGGAAAATATACTGTTCAAGGCTGCGCAGTACGGTTTGGCGGTGGCGATCGCTCCAGCGTTTGTTACTGGCGTGCCATTCACGGGCGATATGTTCAAAGGAATAGGTGATTTTCGATGGAGAGGCTGCGCCTTTTTTTCCGGCTTTGGGATCAATGCCTTGTGCCATCAGCTTTTTGGCTTCATCGCGTTTTGCGCGGGCATCGGCTAACGACACTGCCGGATAAACGCCGAACGCCAGCCGGTCTTCTTTCTTATCGGTCGGGCGGTAATACTTCATGCGCCAGTATTTTGAGCCGCGTGCTGAGACTTCTAAATAGAGACCGCCGCCATCGGCGAGTTTGTAGGTTTTTTCTCTGGGTTTTGCAGTTTCGATTTGCCGGGCATTTAGTTTCATTATTAAGGGCATCCTTGTAATCGAACGGTAAGTGCCCCGAATTATGCCCTTCGCTGCATCTTGATTGCAACAGACGAAACTAGACGTAAAAATAAGAATGGATGTTGATTTTGCTGGATTTAGCAGAAATTGTTTTACTGGGCTGGACTTCACTGGAAGTTGAAGTGGTGCCCGGAGACGGAATCGAACCATCGACACGGGGATTTTCAATCCCATCGTAAGTTAATCTAATGTAACTAGTTGATTTTGTACTTAGTTTGTATGCTCAAATTACTGAGTGTACAACATGATAATTCTTCCGATAATTTCTCCCAAAGGCGGCGAAGGTAAATCCACCCATGCGGCAAATCTGGCCGGTTTTTTTGCTGATGCCGATCTACAGACTCTCCTGATTGATGCCGATTACTCACAACCCACATCCAGCAGTATTTTTAATCTGGTTTATGAAGCGCCCGCCGGGCTGTATGAATTGCTGATGCAGACGGTGGATCTGAGTCAAGCCGACACGATCATTTCGCGTTCGACGATCCATAATCTCGATATCATTGTCTCCAATGATCCCGATGAACTGCTGCCGACAGCCATGTTGCACGCCCCGGATGGTCGCCTGCGTCTGCGCAATGTTCTGCAACATCCACTCTTTCATCAATATGATGTCATTATCATCGACTCCAAAGGTGCGACCGGTGTGATGACCGAACTGGTGGTACTGACTGCAACTCAGTTTGTGCTGGGGATCATTAAACCTATCCTGCCGGATGTCCGTGAGTTTCTGCGTGGTACATTGCGGATGCTGACTCGTCTCCGGCCATTTGAAAATTACGGTATTCAGCTTCCGCTGATCCAGATACTGGCCAATGGCATTGAAGGCACCAATCTGGACAGAGATACGCTCAATGAACTGACCGATATTATCGACCAGCAGCGCTACGATACGTCAGCGTTGGAGGGCAGAAAGGTTTACCAGCTGCTGAGCACCCGTATTGATCTGCTGGATATCTATAAACTGGGTCATGTTCGTGCCCAGCCTGTTCATCGTCTTGAATATAAAACTACCCGCAAAAGTCCCGCCGCTGCCCAGACCATGTACAGTCTGGCCTGTGAACTGTTCCCCGAATGGGCTGCAAAATTTGATGCCGTGCTGGTCAACCAACCGACGGGGAACGCGCAATGAATATTATCTGGCGAGCCGTTTGTTTCTGTTATGACAATGCGGAATTACCCTTTACGGATACACAGGATGAATGGTTTGTGTTTGTCGATGCGCCTGATCGTAAAGCGGCACTGGCGAAATACCAGACATTATTACCCATTATCTGGGAAGCGTCGCCTGAGAACGTCGAGCATTTCAGTCCCCGTCATGAAAATGAATTGCGTGAACTGTCATTGATGCCGGGCACACCGGATGATTTGGCCCTGCTGGAGTGCGGCTGGGAAAATGGCAAACCACAGTATTTGACCGCAAAAGAAGTCCTGTTTTGGGTTTCTTCTCCGCATTTGCAACAGCGTTTAGTGAGGGCATTGAATGCCGTCAACAGGGAGGTGACCAATGAATCTGGATCATGAGGCTTTACAGGCCATCAGTGAAGCGGAACCCAGCTATGCTTATGCCGAGGTGGGGGTGATTGGCGGGCTGGTGCTGGAAAATGATCGCTGGGATAGCATTGTTCAGCTGCTGGTTGCCGACGATTTTTTCTTCCCGGCGCACCGAATAATCTATCAGGCCATTACTGAACTGAGCGAAAAAAACTGTCCGTTTGATCTGATCACCCTGACCGACAGGCTGACACAGCGGGGGCAAATAGACAGCGCCGGCGGTT
>NZ_JBFPEZ010000111.1:0-3768 GCF_040838225.1 Xenorhabdus sp. SGI246 | reverse complement strand
ACCATGTTTACCCTTTGCCGGAACAGTGATACCGCAAGCTGGCAGAAGATTTTGCCAGGAATACATGGCAGAGGTTTTCACGGTCTGGATCAGGTCAAGCGGGTTTTGGTTGCCTGCTGTTTTTTGAACTGTAAATTTAGGGCGAGTTTGGGTATGCTGTGTATCAGCCATCATTTTTACCTTGCTTAATGATTGTTGGTAAAACGCCTCGCAGTGTTGGTCGCACTTCGGGGCGTTGTGTTTTATATACTGTTTCTTATGTCATCGTCTTTTATCCCCGTCATCTTTCAAGTTGCCTCTTTGTTGGCTACGCTCACTCACCCCAATCGCATAGTTATCTATGCTCAGGGGATTCGTTCCCTTGCCGCCGCGATGCAACCCGAAATCCATAGGGGATATGCTTTAAGCCGCTCGTGATTCGGCGATCCGCTGTGCAATCCAGTTATCAATTTCTGCCTCAATAAAGGCCACAGAACGTGGGCCAATTTTGACCTGCTTCGGGAATTCGCCATCGCTAATCAGTTTATAAATCCACGCTTTGCTATAACCCGTTCTGCGCTGTACTTCCGGCAAACGAATAAAGTTTGTTTTTGCTGTCATTGTCATATTAATTCTCCTGTTACCGAGTCCTTGAGCGCTCATCGTGGACGTTATTTGATGACAGGTGGATTATTTAAAATGCAAGATTAAATGAACAGCGTTAATTGTTTTTCTTCCGATGAAAATTAAAGGGTTGCAAATTGTACTAACGGTTTTTGTTGTCGCGCAGTGGTTTGGCGAAATCATACGGTGTGATGGATTTTTCCCGGTTCGCATCCAGATAATCCGCCCACCACTGCACCATCAGTCGCCGTTCGTCCAGATGTTTAGAGGTGTGAATATACGCCGCTCTAACGTTGTTGCGTTCGATATGGCTTAACTGGCGCTCGATGGCGTCATCACTCCACCGACCGGATTCCCCCATCGCACCACGTGCCATTGTGCGGAAACCATGCCCGCAGACTTCGGTCTGGGTGTCGTAACCCATCGCCCGTAATGCCTTGTTGACGGTGTTTTCACTCATGACTTTTGCGGAGTTATGATCACTGGGGAACATCACTTCGCAATTGCCGCTCAGTTCCTGCAAGGTGTTGATAAGCAAAACAGCCTGACGGCTTAACGGCACAAGGTGATCCGTTTTCATTTTCATGCCGCGCTCAGAAAAGCGAACACCTTTAATAGGTTGCCTTGTGGCGGGAATCTTCCACACCGCATTTTCAAGGTCAATTTCCTGCCAGCGGGCGAATCGCAATTCGCTGGAGCGGACAAATGTCAGCAATGCCAGCTCTACGGCGATCTTGGTCAGCAAGCGCCCGCCATAAGCCGATAAGCGGCTCAGAAAATCCGATAAGGCTTCATGAGGCAGGGCGGGGTGATGGCGTGATTTTACGGTGGAAAGCGCACCCGCCATATCACTGGCAGGACTGGATTCGAGGATATCATTCTGCACAGCATAGCGCATGATAGCGGTAACACGTTGTTGCAATCGCTGGGCGATGTTGTGTTTACCCGCATCATCAATGGCTTTGATGGGGGCTAAAAGCTGGCTGGTTCGTAACGTGGTGATATCGAGCCTGCCAATCTGCGGAAAAATATACTGTTCAAGGCTACGCAACACGGTTTGGCGGTGTCGGTCACTCCAGCGTTTGTTACTGGCGTGCCATTCACGGGCGATATGTTCAAAGGTATGTGTGATTTTCGATGGTGAGGCAGTGCCTTTTTTCTCAGCTTTGGGATCAATGCCCTGTGCCATCAGTTTTTTGGCTTCATCGCGTTTAGCACGGGCATCGGCTAGTGATACCGTTGGATAAACACCGAAGGCCAGTCGATCTTCTTTCTTATCGGTGGGGCGGTAATACTTCATGCGCCAGTATTTTGAGCCGCGCGGTGAAACTTCTAAATAGAGACCGCCACCATCGGCGAGTTTGTAGGTTTTTTCTTTGGATTTTGCAGTTTCGATTTGCCGGGCATTTAGTTTCATTATTAAGGGCATCCTTGTAATCGAACGGTAAGTGCCCCGAATTATGCCCTTCGCTGCATCTTGATTGCAACAGACGAAACTAGACGTAAAAATAAGAATGGATGTTGATTTTGCTGGATTTAGCAGGAATTGTTTTACTTGGCTGGACTTCACTGGAAGTTGAAGTGGTGCCGGAGGCGGAATCGAACCACCGACACGGGGATTTTCAATCCCCTGCTAAGTTAATAAAATGTAACCAATTGATTTTTTACTTAGTTTGTATGCTCAAACGACTGAGTGTACAAAATGAAAATACTTCCGATAATTTCCCCCAAAGGTGGCGAAGGTAAATCTACCCATGCGGCAAATCTGGCGGGCTTTTTCGCTGATGCCGGTCTACAGACTCTCCTGATTGACGCCGATTATTCGCAACCCACATCCAGCAGTATTTTTAACCTGAACTATGAAGCTCCGACGGGTTTGTATGAATTGTTGATGCAGACGGTGGATCTGAATCAGCCAAACCCGTTTATTTCCCGCTCAGTGATCAACAATCTCGATATCATTGTCTCCAACGATCCTGATGAACTCCTGCCGACGGCGATGCTGCACGCCCCTGACGGACGCCTTCGTCTGCGCAATATTTTGCAACATCCACTTTTTCATCAATACGATGTCATTATTATCGACTCTAAAGGCGCAACCGGGGTAATGACAGAACTGGTAGTGCTGGCTGCTACGCACCATGTGCTGGGGATAATTAAACCGATTTTGCCGGATGTGCGGGAGTTCCTGCGTGGCACGCTGCGGATGCTGACCCGCCTTAAGTCATTTGAAAATTACGGCATTCAACTTCCGCTGATCCAGATATTGGCCAATGGGATTGAAGGTACTAATTTAGATCGCGACACGCTCAATGAACTGACCGATATTATCGAACAGCAACGGTATGATGCGTCCGCGCTGGGCGGCAGGTGTGTTTATCAGTTGCTGAACACCCGGATAGATCTGCTGGATATCTACAAACTGGGTCATGTTCGTGCCCAGCCTGTTCATCGTCTTGAATATAAAACTACCCGTAAAAGTCCTGCCGCTGCCCAGACCATGTACAGTCTGGCCTGTGAACTGTTCCCCGAATGGGCTGCAAAATTTGATGCCGTGCTGGTCAACCAACCGACGGGGAACGCGCAATGAATATTATCTGGCGAGCCGTTTGTTTTTGTTATGACAATGCGGAATTACCGTTCACGGATGCACAGGATGAATGGTTTGTGTTTGTCGATGCGCCTGATCGTAAAGCGGCACTGGCGAAATTCCAGACATTATTACCCGTTATCTGGGAGGTTTCGCCTGAGAACGTCGAGCATTTCAGTCCCCGTCATGAAGATGAATTGCGTGAACTGTCACTGATGTCCGGTACACCGGATGATTTGGCCCTGCTGGAATGCGGCTGGCATGAGGGAAAACCGCAGTATTTAACCGCAAAAGAAGTCCTGTTCTGGGTTTCTTCCCCGTATCTGCAACAGCGTTTAGTGAGGGTACTGAATGCCGTCAACAGGGGGGTGACCGATGAATCTGGATCATGATGCGTTACAGGCCATCAGTGAAGCAGAACCCAGTTATGCTTATGCCGAAGTAGGCGTGATTGGCGGACTGGTACTGGAGAATGATCGCTGGGATAGCGTTGTTCAGCTGCTGGCAGCCGACGATTTTTTCTTCCCGGCACACCGAATAATCTATCAGGCCATTGCTGAACTGAGCGAAAAAAA
>NZ_JBFPEZ010000110.1:0-2799 GCF_040838225.1 Xenorhabdus sp. SGI246 | reverse complement strand
TTGGTACCATATATGAAGGCAATACATTTGATAATCTTTCTTTTATTTTTATCAAATCAAAATCAATTTCACGATTTATAATATAGTAAGCAACCAATGTTTTGTTACCATCAATACTATCACAAGGTGAAACAACGATATTTTTAAAAAAATTCAAATCCAAAATAGCTTTTTCTATTTCACCAAGTTCAATTCTGAATCCTCTAATTTTTACCTGATTATCATTTCTTCCACAGAATTCTAAATTATGATCTAAAGTCCAACATGCACGATCTCCTGTTTTATAGATAAATTTAAAATCCTTAGAATCATTATTAGTACAATAAGGATTATTAATGAAATATTCTGAAGTTAATTCTTCCTTATTTAAATAACCTAATGAAAGAGCAACACCAGAAAGATAGAGATCACCTTCCACTCCTAAAGGAAGTAGGTTTAATGATTCATCTAAAATGTATGCATTAATGTTATTTATGGGTTTTCCGATAGGAATTTTTCTATCACAAAAATTATGCAATTTATACGTTGATGCCCAAATTGTCGTTTCAGTAGGGCCATATAAATTCCAAAATTCAACATTATTTTTCAGGATTTTATTTGCCAAATTTATTGACAATGCTTCACCACCACACAATACTTTCAGTTTATGGTTTATGTTTGGCCAGTAACCATTGGCTAGCATATTCCAAGTTACTGGTGTCGCTTGCATAATAGTCACATTATTAACTTCTATAGTCTCTTTTATTTCATATCCAGAACTTGTTTTTTCATGAGGCATGAGAATCAATTGATGACCAAAAGATAATGGCAAAAAGAATTCTAATATAGAAATGTCAAATGAAAAAGGAGTAACACTTAATAAAACTTCTTCATTATTTAAATTAAATTCTGAATTAATTGATAAAATGAAATTCATAAGAGATTTATGAGAGCATTTAACTCCTTTAGGGTTTCCTGTTGATCCTGATGTATATATTACATATGCTAATTCATCTTGGGGATAATAATCTTTGTTGATATCGACACATTCTTCTGAGAAGCTATTTAAAATAGATTGGAATTCTAGACTATCTACACATACACTTAATTCTTTAATAAAATCAAATTTATTGATGTTATTATTATCAGATAAAATCATTCTTAAAGAAGAATCATTGATAAAGTATCTAAGCCTATCTATTGGATAGTTGCCATCCAATGGTAAATAAGCACCACCGGCTTTCCATATTCCAATTATAGAAATAATCAAATTAATAGATTTATCTAAACAAACACCAATTAATTTGTTATTTGTTAGACTATCACTTGATATTAAATATTTTGCCAATCTATTTGAACTATGACTTAATTGCCTGTAAGTTATCTCTTCATTATTAAATTTAATCGCTATAGAATCTGGCTTTATATTTGCCTGTCGTTCAATTAAATCTATTATTTTTTTGCTTGAGTAATCACTGTTTTTTTTACCATTTGTTTTCGTTAATAATTCATAACGCTCATTGAGATCAATAGCGTTATACTCAAAAATATTAAGATGAATATTGTTTGCAATTTCATTTAACAAGTGAATGAAATTCTTTACTATTCTTTGTATTTTGTTAACATGAAAAATATCGGAGTTATATTCAAAAAAACCATTCAACCCATCATTATTTTTGAATAATTCAATAGATAAATCATACTTAGATGTTTTATTTTCAATTTTTATTTCTTGCGTAACAAGATCTTTGAAATAAATATTATTGTTAGTCACATCATGCAGAAGAAACATAACTTGAAATAATGGTGAGTGATTTAAATGACGTTCATTTACCAATCTATTTACAACACACTCAAAAGGAACTTCTTGATATTTAAAAACCTCTAAAATATTATTTTTTGTTTTTTCTAAAAACTTTATAAAACTATCATTTTTATCTATTCTTGTTCTTATAACAAGAATATTCATGAATAATCCCACTAAATTTTCAATATCCATGTTATTTCTATTAGAAACAGCAGTTCCTATACAAATATCATCGTCATTTGTATATTTTGCAAGTAGCAATTTAATAGAAGATAACATTAAAATAAAAGGTGTAACATTTTCTTCTTTACATATTAAATTTAAACTTTTTACTAGTGAATTAGGTAATTCGAAATATACCCTACCTCCAGAATATGTCTGTTTTTTTGGTCTTTCTTTATCTATTGGAAGAGATATTAGTTTATTATGGTTTTTCAAATACTCATCCCAGAATTTTATTCTTTTATCTATTACATTCTCAATCAACCACTTTCTATGACTTAAAGTATAATCTCTATAATTATATTTTAATGCTTTTAATTTGTTATTACACCCATTAGAAAAAGAATTATATAATTCAGATAGCTCCCTAATGATAATATTACTAGACCAACCATCAGTAATTATATGGTGAAGTGTTATACTAAAAACATACTCGTTAACTCTAGTTTTAATTAAGCTTACTCTACACAGAGTATCACACGATAAATTAAACTTTTTATCTGCCCCCTCCATTATAACTCGTTTCATTTCATCATTTTTTTTAATATCATCAAAGCATGAAAAGTCAAAAATTGAGAGCTCAACATTTATTGAATTTTTAATCGATTGCCTAACACCCTCATCATCATAAATAAAGTTTGTTCTTAAGGAATCATGTCGATTAACTAAAAAATTAATAGCTTTTTTTAAAGCTAATACGTTTAGATTACCACAAATTTTTATATTACTTTGAATGTTATATGCTGAAATACCATTCTCAAATTGATCAATAAACCACAATCGTTCCTGCT
>NZ_JBFPEZ010000011.1:0-8705 GCF_040838225.1 Xenorhabdus sp. SGI246 | reverse complement strand
TTAAACTGGCAGCCGCTATTCGTCATGCGCTGGCGGTGGATGTGCCATTAGTTCAGATCTTTGAGTTAAAAACGATTGCCGGGCTGGCAGCCCAGATGGGGCAGCAGGTTTGCACGGTGATCCCCCATGTTGAAATGGCGCATTATCCTCTGTCTTTTGTTCAGGAACGGATGTTGTTTATCGAACGTTTTGAACAAGGAACCCATGTATATCATGTTCCTTATCTTGTTCAGCTAAATGATGGGGATAGTTTGCCGCTACTGGAAATGGCAATTAATCAAGTTGTTGACCGTCATCCGGTGATGAAAACGGTGTACCTTAATGATGATGAGGGACAAGTTTATCAGCAGGTACTTGAAGAACCACTCGCTTTCAAATCACAGTCTTGTAGAAGTGTTGATGATTTTTGGCAAACGGTACGTATTGAACTGGCAACACCCTTTGATCTGACGGCGGAGCCGAGCCTGCGTTTGTATCACTATCTGTGTCACGAAAAGGTAACTGAAAGCAGGGTGGCTGAAAGTCATTACCTGTTATTCATGTGGCACCATATCGCCATTGATGGCTGGTCGATCGGTATCTTTATGCATGAGCTGGAGGAGTGTTACCACGCTCTACTGGAATCCCGTCACCGTCAACTGCCTGCTTTGGAGATCAGCTATGGTGATTATGCCAGATGGCAACGTGAGTATCTGCAAGGTGACGTGAAGAAACAGCAGCTAGCATATTGGCAGCAGGTATTGGTGGGTTATGAACCTCTGGCTCTGCCAACCGACAGACCGCGACCGGCACAGGTGGATTATAAAGGTCAGAACTTTATTTTTGCGTTGGAATACGGGCTATCGGAACAATTGAGGGCTTTGGCAAGACAGCAGGAAACGACTTTATATACTGTGTTGCTCAGTGGTTTTTATGTCACGTTGGCAAAGCTGTCCGGTCAAAATGACATTGTACTGGGAATGCCTACTGACAACCGTCATCATGTCCAGACTCAGCCATTAATCGGCATGTTTGTTAACTCGCTGGTATTGCGGATGCAGCTCGAACAGACTGGCAGTGTGGAAAATCTGATTAGGCAGACGCACAGCGTAGTTGCACAGGCTAAAGCTCATCAGGATATGCCATTTGAACAGCTACTGGGTGCACTGGCGATTGAACGTGACACTGCCCGTCATCCCATTTTTCAGGTCATGTTCGGGTTGCAGAATTTCTATGAAAACTGGTCAGCCGATGTCAATCTGCCATTTAGTGCCGTTAAATTAGAAGAGTTCCTGCATAGTCCGGCCAAGTTTGACCTCAGTCTGTTTATATCTGATGATCAACCTCGCCTGACGGGTTGCATCAACTATGCGGTGAATCTGTTTGAGCGGGCAACAATAGCCAGAATGGCAGATCTCTATCGGTCTGTCCTGACTGCTTTTGTGATGGATCAAAAGCAATCTCTCGCTACGCTTGAGGTGTTGTCAGATCAGGAACGTCATACCCTGCTCTATAGTTGGAACCAGACGGATGCACCATACCCACAAGACTGCACACTCCAGCAGCAGTTCGAAGCACAGGTTATCGCGACACCGGATAATATTGCGCTGGTGTTTGAAGGGGAGAATCTGACTTACCGCCAGCTCAATGAACGGGCAAATCAGTTAGCCGCCGCGATTCGGGCACAGTATCAGCAGCAATACCGTACATTGATGCCAGTTGATACCCCCGTCGCCCTGTATTTGGATCGCAGTTTGGAAATGGTAATCAGTATGCTGGCGGTACTGAAGGCGGGCGGCGCTTACGTGCCTGTCTCCCCGCAATATCCCGCTGAGCGTGTCCGCTTTATTCTGACCGATACTCAGGCTCCGTGTGTGGTGACCCAACAGCGGCATTTGTTAGCATTAGAGTCATATAGGCAGATACTGCCCGTTCAGCCTGTTTTGATAGCAGCGGATGATCAGACCGTGACTGCGGGGCAACTATCAGAAAATCCAGTCTTAATCAACAAACCGACCGATCTGGCTTATATCATCTACACGTCAGGCACCACTGGTCGGCCAAAAGGCGTCATGACAGAACATACTGGTGTCCTTAACCTGATCCAGTTTATTGCCAGAACACATCTGCTGGCACCACAGGTGAAGGTGTCGTTTTTCTCCAATTATGTGTTTGATGCCTCCGTTTCAGAGGTTTTCCCGGCCCTGATAGCGGGTGCCACATTATATATCATACCTGCGACGGTAACCGGAGACAGTGAGCAACTGCTGGCGTTTATCAATCAGCATAAGATCACCAAGGCATTTATTCCTACCGCCTTAATGAATATGAAACACTTTTCTGCCGAGTTATTCCGTTCAACTTTGCAGGTAATCGATACTGGAGGGGAAACTCTCAATGCCCTGTCTATCCCGCCGCATATCACGTTTTTTAACCAGTATGGCCCGACGGAAATTACTGTGTGTGCCAGCCAGAATTTATTGCAGGGTGATGATTTGACCATTGGCCGGGGAATTGATAACACCCGTTTGTATGTGCTGGATGAACAGGGCAATCTGGCCCCGATTGGTGCGCCGGGGGAACTGTATATCGGTGGTATTGGTGTAACGAGAGGGTATTTAAACCAGCCTGAGTTGACTGCTGAGCGGTTTGTGGCAAATCCATTTGCTACCACTGAAGACAAGGCTAAAGGTTATACCCGGCTGTATAAAACCGGGGATCTGGTGCGCTGGCGGCCGGATGGCAAGCTGGATTATCTGGGACGCAATGATTTTCAGGTCAAAATCCGGGGTTACCGCATTGAATTAGGGGAAATTGAAAGTGCACTAGTGACCCATCCACAGGTAAAACAGGCGGTAGTGATTGATCGGGAGCAGGAAGGTCACAAATTCCTGGCTGCTTATCTGATTGCTGATGGGAGGGTAGAGGATCAGAGCCTGGTTGAACATATATCAGCCCGCTTGCCTGAATATATGATCCCCGCCAGCTTTACCCGCATTGATTCAGTGCCGCTGACGCTGAATGGTAAGTTGGATCGCCGGGCATTACCGGAACCAACATGGGAAGGCAAGGGAGGATATGTTGCGCCGCGTACAGAACTGGAAACCCAACTTTGTTCTATCTGGCACAAGGTCTTAGGGGTGGAACGGGTTGGTATTGAGGACAACTTTTTCCGCATTGGTGGTAATTCAATTATGGCCATCAAGCTGGCAGCCGTTATTCGTCGTACCTTGTCAATGGATCTCCCGTTGATACAGTTGTTTGAGTTGAAAACGATTGCTCAGTTATCTGCTCACATGATGGGGCAGCAAAGTTGCACTGTGATCCCACATGTCGAATTGACCCGTTATCCTTTGTCATTTGCTCAGGAACGATTGCTGTTTATTGAACAATTTGAACAGGGCTCCCATGCTTATCATGTTCCTTATCTGGTATTGCTGGATGAAGGTGCTGACTTGTCTCTGCTGGAAACGGCGATTAATCAGGTTGCAGATCGCCATCCGGTGATGAAAACCGTCTATCGTAATGATGAGCAAGGGTTGGCTTATCAGCAAGTGCTGGATGAGCATATTATGCTCAGGTCACAATTTTGTGAGGAAACTAATTCACTTTTACAAACAGTACGTACTGAGCTTGCTATTCCGTTTGATCTGGCATCTGAACCAAGCCTGCGTTTGCGTCACTATCAAGTAGCGGAACAACATTATCTACTGATGATATGGCACCATATCGCTATTGATGGCTGGTCTGTCGATATCTTTATGGATGAACTGGCGAAAATTTATCAGGCGTTGTCAGTGCATTGTGACAGCCAACTGCCGCTGCTTGATATCAACTCTGGCGACTATGCTAAGTGGCAACGCGAATATTTGCAGGGTGAAGTCCGTGAACGTCAATTAGCATACTGGCAGCAGGCTTTGGCTGGCTATGAACCTTTGTCACTGCCAACCGACCGATCCCGGCCGGCACAAATCGATTATCGGGGGCGGGATTTCCATTTTGTGTTGGAAAGTGAACTTTCTGATCAACTGAGGGCGCTGGCAAAACAGCAGGAAACGACGCTGTTTACCGTATTACTCAGTGGCTTTTATTTCATGCTGGCGAAACTGTCCGGGCAGAATGACATCGTACTGGGAACGCCGACTGATAACCGACACCATGTCCAGACTCAGCCGCTCATTGGTATGTTCGTAAACTCATTAGTATTACGGGTACAACTTGAGCAGGGCAACAGTGTGGCACATCTGATAAAACAAACGCACACTGTTATTGTTCAGGCTAAATCCCATCAGGATATGCCGTTTGAGCAGTTGATTGATGTACTGAAAGTTGAACGTGATACGACTCGTCACCCAATTTTCCAGATTATGTTTGGATTGCAGAATTTTGGTGAAGGGCAACAGGTAGCGTCAGGTCTGCCGTTCAGTCCCGTGGTTCTGGATGACACTCTATACAGCCCTGCCAAGTTTGATCTGAGTCTGTTTATGTCTGACGGCAAAGACGGTATCGCCGGGGGTATCAATTACGCTATCAGTTTGTTTGATGAGACAACGATATCCCGGATAGCAGATCTCTACCAACGTGTCCTGATTGCTTTTGTGATGGATCAGGAGCAAACGCTGGCAGAGATTGATGTGGTGTCAGAGCAGGAACGTCATACCCTGCTCTATAGCTGGAACCAGACAGATGTCCCGTATCCGCAAGATCGCACACTCCAACAGCAGTTTGAAGCTCAGGTTGTCGCCACACCGGATAATGTTGCGCTGGTATTCGAAGGGGAACGTCTGACCTACCGTCAGCTCAATGAACGAGCAAATCAGTTGGCCTTTGTTATTCGCCAACATTATCAGCGGCAACACCATGCGCCGATGCCTGTTGATACCCCCGTAATTTTGTATCTCGATCGCAGCCTGGAAATGGTAATCAGTATGCTGGCGGTGCTGAAAGCGGGTGGCGCTTATGTACCTGTCTCTCCGCAATATCCCGCCGAGCGTGTCCGCTTTATTCTGGCCGATACTCAGGCTCCGAGTGTAGTGACCCAACAACGGCATTTGCCAATATTAGCGACACACGGCGAGATACTGCCTGTTCAGCCTGTTTTGATAGCGGCAGATGATCAGGCTGTGACCGCCAGTCAGCCCGCAGAAAATCTGGCCTTAATCAACCAGCCGACCGATCTGGCTTATATCATTTATACGTCAGGCACCACCGGGCAGCCAAAAGGGGTGATGGTGGAACATAGCAGTGTTCAGAATCTGACTCAGTTTATTGCCAGAACACATCTGCTGGCACCACAGGTGAAGGCGCTGTTTTTCTCCAATTATGTGTTTGATGCTTCTGTCTTTGAAGTGTTCCCGGTGCTGATGTCTGGTGCCACTTTGTATATTGCTCCCGCCGCGGTAACCGGAGACAGTGAACAACTGTTGGCGTTTATCAATCAACATAAGATCACCAAAGCCTTTATTCCTACTGCGTTGATGAACCACTTTTCTGCCGAGTTATTCCGCTCAACCTTGCAGATGATCCATACTGGTGGCGAAGCTCTCAATGCCCTGTCTATCCCGCCGCATATCACGTTGTTTAACCAGTATGGCCCGACGGAAATTACCGTGTGTGCCAGTCAGAACTTGTTGCAGCACAGCGATCTGGCTATTGGTCAGGGAATTGATAACACCCGTCTGTATGTGCTGGATGAACAGGGTAATCTGTCCCCGATTGGTGCACCGGGAGAACTGTATGTCGGTGGTGCCGGAGTAGCACGCGGGTATTTAAACCAGCCTGAACTGACGGCTGAGCGCTTTGTGGTCAATCCGTTTGCCACGGACGAAGACAAGGCACGGGGTTATACCCGGCTGTATAAAACCGGGGATTTGGTGCGCTGGCGGCCGGATGGCAAGCTGGACTATCTGGGACGCAATGATTATCAGGTCAAAATCCGGGGCTACCGCATTGAATTAGGGGAAATTGAAAGCGCATTGGTTGCACATCCCCAAGTAAAACAGGCGGTAGTGATTGATTGGGATCGGGAAGATCACAAAGTTCTGGCGGCCTATCTGGTGAGTGAGGGGAGTGTCTCTGATGACATTCTGATTGAGCATCTCTCTGGTCGCCTGCCGGAGTATATGATACCGGCCAGTTTTACCCGTATTGAGTCAGTGCCGTTGACCCTGAATGGTAAGTTAGATCGCCGGGCATTACCGGAACCAAACTGGGGTAGCCGGGACGGTTACATCGCACCGCGCAATGCACTGGAAACTCAGCTTTGTACTATCTGGCAGGAGATATTAGGGCTGGCACAAGTAGGTATTGAGGATAATTTCTTCCGTATCGGTGGTGATTCGATTGTCAGTATTCAACTGGTCTCTAAACTCCGGCAAGCTGGCTTTACTGTGCAGGTTAAATCAATTTTTAAAGCGCCAACGGTAGCTCGTCTGGCACAAGTATTGGAACAGGAGCAACAGACAGTCAGTGTGGTGGCCGAACAGGGTAAATTAAGTGGGGAATTTGGCTTATTGCCTGTCCAGCAGGATTTTTTCAACCGCCAGTTAGCACAACCACACCACTGGAACCAGGCCTTTATGATCCGCCTGCCCGGTAAGATCAAGCATGGCGACATCAAAAAAGCGTTGAATCAACTGGCTGAACGACACGATATGTTGCGTGCCCACTTTGTTGAAACGGCAGCAGGTTATCGCCAATGTTATCAGGCCGACATACCTTCATGGTTATCAACGTTGCCTCACTGTGATGTCAGTCAATGGGATGAAACGGCATTACGCCAGCAACTGACCGAATGGCAGAGCCGCTTTGATTATTGTAACGGGCCTCTGTGGCAGGCGGCGCATCTGACCGGATATGCAGACGGGAGTGCCCGCTTATTCTTCGCGTTTCACCATCTGATCATTGATGCTGTGTCCTGGCGCATCATTGCAGAAGATATGCGTTTATTGCTCCAGAAAGACACGCAACAAAGTGATACCTTGCCGGCAAAAACCAGCAGTTATCGACAGTGGGTCAGCGCTGTACATCGCTATGCCGAATGCCATCAGGATGAAGTGTTTTACTGGCAACAGGTCATGGCAGAGAGCGAGCCTTATCCGGCTGTAGAAGAGGCTCGTCAGCATCGGTTGGCTATCTCTGAGGCACTGACCGAGACCTTGTTGCATGAGGCCAATGCCGGTTATCACACCGAAATTAATGACTTACTGCTGAGTGCCCTTACGCTGGCTTTGCAGGCGTGTTTCTCACAGCCGGTCAATCTTATTTTGCTGGAAGGCCACGGGCGGGAACAGATCGATAACACATTGGATGTTTCTGAAACCGTAGGCTGGTTTACAACCCTGTACCCCGTCCGGCTGGCAATGCAGGCCGATATTGCCGAAACCATTATCCACACCAAAGAGATGCTCAGAGCGGTGCCGAATAAAGGGCTAGGTTACGGTGCCCTGCATCAGGCCGGGTGCTTAGCGGGTAATCTGCCTGTGATCAGTTTCAACTATCTCGGTCAGTTAGGGGGAGAGGCGGGTGAACAGGACTGGTCACTGTCCAGCGACGATTGCGGGATCATGATAGCCGACAGTAATAAGAGCCATTTATTACTGGATATTAATGGCGCAGTGCAGGAAGGCAGATTGCAGTTCAGTGTGAATTCCCGTTTACCCCAACATCAGGCACAAACATTTATTACCGCATTTGAACAGGCATTGATGACGGTGATTAAAACCGCTCAGCAACAGGCTCAGGCGGGAGGCGTGAAGACGCCGAGTGATTACGGCATTAAAGGAGTTTCAATTGAGCAGTTAAATCAACTGACTCAGCGTCTTGGTCATGCGGGTAATGAAAATTCGCACCTCCATTCAGAAAAGAAAACCATTTTGGATGTGTAACGATATGTTGAAATTATTAGAAGAACTGAACAAAAATCACATGTCAGTGTGGTCTTGTGACAACAAATTAAAATTAGCCTTTTCAGGGGAAACTCCGCCTGCTCTATTGATCGATAAAGTAAAAGCAAAAAGGGAAACTATCTTAGATTTCTTAAATGCAAAATGCATTTTCTCTGAAAAAGATTTTCAACGTCTTATTCTGAGTGAAAATCACGCTAAATTTAATAACACCAGTAAAGAGAGTAACAATAAAATTGAAGTGATATTTCCCGCCACCAGTTTGCAACAGGGGTTTATTTATCATTATCTGGCTCAGCCGCAGGATGATGCCTACCGGGTACAGTTATTGCTGGATTATCACACAAATTTGGATGTTGCTATCTACCAGCAGGCCTGGTTACTGACCTCATTGCGTTTCCCTATCCTGCGCACCGCTTTTGACTGGGAAGGAGAAATCTTGCAAGTGGTGACCGCAGGCGCGAGTATTGGTGCCGCCAATTTTACTGTTCAGGATCTCAGCCGATTACCCGCAGAAGAGCGGGATGCAGCGATTGATGCCATTCAGCAGCATGACCGGACACAGCCGTTTGATTTAAACCAGCCGGGGTTAATTCGTTTCACCATTATCAGGCAACATGACCAACTGGTGACGGTAATGATTACCCAACATCACTGTATTGCTGATGGCTGGAGTAACCCGATTTTATTACAGGCTGTGCATGACTACTACGACCAACTGATACAAGGGCAAACACCCCGGATAGAGGTGGATAAGGCCTATCTGGCGACTCAGCAATATCACCTTGATCATCAACAAGCCTCTGAGGCGTATTGGGTTGA
>NZ_JBFPEZ010000109.1:0-20643 GCF_040838225.1 Xenorhabdus sp. SGI246 | reverse complement strand
ACTGGCTAAAGCCCCAATAAATAGGCATGGTCTCTCAAGACCATGCCTTCCATAAAGTAATATTATCTATTCACATGCATCCATCATTCTTAATGGACATCAACGACTTGTTTTGTTGGTTCTGGCCATATACTCGCAATATGGTTAAGGCACTCTTCCTTAGAACCTTTCTTACCCGTTGCCATCCAACCAATTGGGATCAGAGATTCATCAGGCCAAATCGAGTACTGCTTTTTAATGTTAATAACAACCATCCAAACCTCAGTTTCATTTCCTGTTAGTTGCTGCATGATAAAGCCTCCTGTTTGTAGCTTTCTGACAGTACCCGTGGCAAGAATCCAGTACCTATCAAATAACGCAATACCTGGTGGACATATTCAGATGTAATTACCGGACACTGAATATTTGTTCCTTCCAATGCTGCCATTGTCTGTTTCAACTCCAACTCTGGCTGGATTTCATGAACATAAGCAGGGTCCAATGCACGATAAGGTTTCTCTGCCATATCCCGAATCAACGGGATCAATGGATACAGCGGATGGGAGTCATCCAAAGCAAGAATTTTCTCTTTCCCTTCATTGAAGGGCACTGGATTGAGAATATAACCAAATTCCTGCACCCAATCGAAGAACTGCCGGATAGAGACTTGTACAGGGTTAAACAAGTTGAAGAATTTCCCGGCAGATTCAGGCTGCTTAGAGATATGCACCAACGACTCAGCAACATAATCAACCGGTATAATGTCAAGCAGCAACGCATGGTCAGGGTAGAATCCCATTGCCAAATAGCCTTTCAGGGATGCGATAAGATAATCATTCCCCTGTGCAGCACCAGTACGGGTGTGCCCAAGTATCAAGCCGGGACGATAAATACTCACTGGCACACCCCGATTACGGGCAATGTTAATGATCCCTTCTGATACCCACTTGCTACCAGAGTAACCGGAAGGATCACGTACGGTTTCACTCATAGCACGATCATCTTCCATAAATGGACGAGGTGATTCAGTCGCAAACAAGGCATTCACGGAAGAAACATAGTGGAAGTGTTTCAGGCGTGAAGTACAAGCAAATTCCAATGCGGTTCTGGTGCCATCAACGTTAATACTTTTCAGTGCACTATAAGGATAAATAAAGTTAACCAGCGCACCATTGTGATAAATCACGTCAACATCTTGCGCAAGTTTCTCCCAGACTTCCGGCAACAGACCGAAACGAGGCTGCCCTAAATCTCCTATTACAAAATCTACGCGATCAAGCTCATTACCCACATCAATCTGGTAACTTACAAAACCAGCTTTGATCCTGTCACGCGCATGTTTTTCATCAGCAGCACGGCACAGACAGATAACTTGAGCCGAAGTCTGTTTCAGCAATTGTTCCAATAGATGCAAGCCAAGATATCCGGTAGCTCCCGTCAGCAATACGGTATCAGGTTTATACCAGTTTGCATGAGGTAAACCATCCGGGCGCACGCTCTCTTTCAGGTAAACGTCTTTTCTCAGTGTTTCTGCATGTTGCTGGATAAGTGCTTCACTGTGATAATTTTCTGCAAGTTGAGCAGGATGACTTTTATATACCTCGACCATTTCATCCAGAATAGCCGCAATTCTGGCAATAGTGGGTTCAACATAGATACCAGAAATAGGCACCCTGAGTGAGAATGCTTTTTCAATATGCTCCACCATGCGAGCAACCAAGATGGAATGCCCGCCAATCTGGAAGAAATCATCCGTAATGCCAAAGGTGTCAACCACCAACAGCTCGCGCCAGATAGCATAAACCCGTTTTTCAGTTTCTGTCTGAGGCTGCACAATGTCATAGCTGGCATTCAGACGTTCTGCCACTTCTTCCAGACGCTTTCTATCCCGCTTGCCGCTGCTCGTCAAAGGGATATAAGGGATACGGTAATATTCAGTAGGTATCCAGGCTTCATGCAGACGTTCCCTTAATGCTACCTGAGTCTCCCTAACCCACTCATCCGGTACAACCATATTAGGATCAAACAAGATGAATGCCTGTATCCTGGCAAGATCACCGCTTCCTGCCACACGGATGATGGCATCCTGGACACCGCTTTGTTTTCTCAATGCGATTTCTATTTCACCTAATTCGATGCGGTAACCACGTACTTTTACCTGATCATCCTGTCTTCCCATATAAATAAGGGAACCATCTTCAAGCATACGTGCCATATCACCGGTCAGATACGCCCTTCTACCTTTTTGTTTGACATCAGGGACATATCGTTTAGCGGTTTCAGTGGGGTTATTGCGGTATCCGGCTGTCACACCCAACCCACCAATCAGGATTTCTCCTACGGTTCCTTTAGGTACAGGACATAAAGACTTATCCACAATTGTGATACTGGTGCCAGGGATTGGCCCACCTAATTGCACCTTATCCCCTTTTCTCATACAGAATGCTGTCGACCAGATTGTAGTTTCCGTCGGGCCATAAACATTCCATAAAGTTCCACCAGAAGCAGTCAGTTGATCTGCCAGATCCTGTGACAGAGCCTCTCCGCCACAGAGCATACTCATATCTGAGCGAGGCTGCCAGCCCGCATTCAAAGCCATTGACCAAGTGACTGGTGTTGCTTGAGCAAGTGTAAATTGAGGATCTGACAGTGTTTGAGACAACGCCATCGCATCACGTTGGGTATTGATTGATGTAATGTAGATGCTGCCACCATGAACAACAGTCAACAGTAACTCCAGCAATGAAATGTCAAAAGAAAAAGTTGTCAGTGCAAGCATACGATCGTTTTGATTGACTGACAGCAATTTCCCAAATGCACACAAACAGGCCGCCAGATTGTCATGCTGTACCTGTACCGCTTTTGGCAGCCCGGTAGAGCCGGAGGTGAACATCACGTAGGCTGGATGATCACCTAGCTCAGGCACATCAATACGTCCTGTTACTTTTCCGACAGTATTTGAAAGAAGTTCCAAAGGAATATGTGTTGATGCTTTCAGTCCCATAGATACTGTATCATCAGATACCAAAATACTTTCCGGCAAACTGGCGAGAATATCGTTCAAGCGCTTTTCCGGCATCATGGTATTGAGAGGAATGTATACCGCACCAAGCTGCCAGGCCGCCAACATAGTGATAAACCATGGAATACCTCTCTCGGCTGCAATAGCAACATTACTTCCCATTGTGACACCATGACAACGCAAAACATTTGCTGCATTCATGACCCGTTTCTGTAATTCACCAAATGCCAGCGTTCCATGTTGATCTGAGACAGCAGTGTCATTCGGCATGGTTTTTGCCAATTTTGCTAATCGAGATGGTACATTATCAAACCATGGTTGGAGTTTCTTTTCCATGTAACTGATATTATTGATATTAATATCAGGGTTATTGGAGAATGAGGATTTTTGCCCAGTAAATGCTGTGTGTAATATTGCCTTGTGTGTGTAAGTATTCATAATGATGTTCTCATTCTATTCTCCATTTTATTTCATCATTTTTTATGACGAATGGAGATATTTATGCTGTTAGTCAATAAATTCCAGCTATTGTCCACATCAAGCGCCTACAAATACCTTATGTTGACTTTAACTGAATTTAAAAAATAAACTTCAAAAAGTATTATAAAAATTTAATAACTAATTAATTAATATTATTTACAATTTTTTATTAATTAAACAATCAACCCATAAATGGATAGGATTTTTATTAACGAATAGAGTGTATTACGCCTTATACACCACTTCATCGTCTTGATATTATTGTATTTTATTTATAAATAACTATTCATGTCTTCATGAAAACCCATCTCATGAATATGAATAACTATTTGTGGTAATATCTATTATTTCCAAACAGGAATTCAAACATTTTATTTGTAACTGTGTTATAAAAAACGCCAAGCATGTAAATAAAAATAACTCCCATAGCTAAACAAAGAAACACAACACAGAAATAGTGAGTGAATGAAAATAATACAGACAGGAAATATTACTGTTAATTTATTTCTATATGTTTAAAAATTTTTATATTTTTGTAGATAATTCCCATATGATTAAAGCGACATCTAAATTCCCTTAATAATAATAGTCCTTTATGTGCGAAAGAACATAAACGAACTAAAATCGCTCAAAAATAATAAACAAACATCTTTAATTGTGACGTAAATCACGATAATAAAAATAAAATATATTCCAAAAAATCCATAAATCGCTCAAAATTATGAACATTAAGAAATTATTTCTATATGTTAGCGATAACTCATAGATGTATCACTCTGTTTTAGCTATCATTTTCTTCGATATAGAAAAAATCAATTCGAATTTTCGTTTACTGCTTATCACTAGTAAGCTGTGGTGATTCGCTCATACTATTCATACTAAATAGTCATGTGGAGACAAACATGTTAAGTATTTTCAAGCCGGCACCCCACAAAACCCGGCTACCTGCGCAAGAAATAGATCCATTCTATCGTCGCTTGCGCTGGCAAATTTTTATGGGGATTTTCTTTGGGTATGCTGCTTATTATTTGGTGAGGAAAAATTTTGCTCTGGCAATGCCGTATTTGGTAGAACAGGGATTTTCCAGAGGTGATCTCGGTTTCGCTCTATCGGGTATTTCAATCGCATACGGTTTCTCGAAGTTCATTATGGGTTCCGTGTCTGACCGTTCTAACCCACGCGTCTTTCTGCCAGCGGGTTTGATACTTGCAGCGGCCGTCATGCTATTTATGGGATTTGTACCGTGGGCAACCTCAAGCATCGCTATCATGTTTGCTTTGCTGTTCCTGTGTGGTTGGTTCCAGGGTATGGGATGGCCTCCTTGTGGTCGTACTATGGTTCACTGGTGGTCACAAAAAGAGCGTGGCAGGATTGTTTCTATCTGGAACTGTGCTCACAACGTTGGCGGTGGTTTGCCACCATTGCTATTCCTCCTAGGTATGGCATGGTTCAATGACTGGAAAGCGGCTCTCTATATGCCTGCATTTGCCGCTATCCTGGTTGCCATGATCATCTTCGCTCTGATGCGTGATACCCCACAATCCTGTGGTTTACCGCCAGTTGAAGAGTACAAAAACGACTATCCAACTGATTACACAGAAAAAGATGAAAAAGAACTGACTGCAAAAGAAATTTTCATGCAGTACGTTCTGCCTAACAAACTGCTGTGGATGATCGCAGTTGCCAACGTGTTCATTTACTTGCTGCGTTACGGTATTCTCGACTGGTCACCAACTTACCTGAAAGAAGTTAAACACTTCGCACTGGACAAATCGTCCTGGGCTTACTTCCTGTATGAGTACGCAGGCATACCTGGTACGCTGCTGTGCGGCTGGATGTCAGACAAAGTGTTCAAGGGCAATCGTGGTGCTACTGGCGTCTTCTTTATGACACTTGTTACCATCGCCACTATCGTCTTCTGGACAAACCCGGCTGGTAATCCGACTGTTGATATGATCTGTATGCTGGTGATTGGCTTCCTGATTTACGGCCCTGTTATGCTGATAGGACTACATGCTCTTGAACTAGCGCCAAAAAAAGCAGCAGGTACTGCGGCTGGTTTTACCGGCCTGTTTGGCTATTTGGGTGGCTCGGTAGCAGCCAGCGCCATTGTCGGTTATACCGTTGACTTCGCAGGCTGGGATGGCGGCTTTATGATTATGGTCGGGGGTAGCATCCTGTCCGTTATTCTATTGTTGTTTGTCATGATAAGTGAAAACAGACACAAGAAAGAAATAGCTCACCAAGGTTAATAATATAACTGAAAGACGTTGATTAATAACCACATCATTCGCAGTACAATAAAGTTGTACTGCGATTTCATTAGCAATACTGAATCTTTCATTTTCTGAGATAAACCCCCTAAAAACCTTCAACCTAAACACTGTCTAATAGAGGAAGTTACCGTTATTCTATCCGCTGCCATTTTTGATATATTCGGGATTGAATAAGTTCAGAGTCAATGAATCATAAAGATCCCACATTTTTCCTTACATTAACGAATATTAAATATTTCTTACTTTATCAGTGTCCGTTTACATAATTTAAAGTGACTATTTGATTATCACTAAATACAAAAAAACCAATTTCATCTTATGTTTCTGTTTCTTTAATAACAGACAGAACAGGGTTAGATATAAATAGAACCAGGAGAAAAATTTTTTATGTCATAAAATTGTGACATACCACTGATAAAATTAATATTTAGGATTGTGTTATGTCTTTATTTTATATAAAAAATTGGCCTGAATGTTTCCTATTTCTCTGGCCTTCGACGAAAAATCAGTACAGTGGTAAGTAACATTATTTTTTATTCAAAATATTCTATTAGAATAAATGGAGAGTTCCTATGCAGACCCCTATTAAGGCTATTATGGCTGGTATTCTGTTAGCATCATCAATGTCAGGTATTGCACATGCCGCAACAGATAAAATTGTTATCGCCCACCGTGGTGCCAGCGGTTATTTACCTGAACACACATTACCCGCCAAAGCAATGGCCTATGCGCAAGGAGCAGATTACCTTGAGCAAGATTTGGTTATGACTAAAGATGATCAACTTATTGTACTGCACGACCATTATCTTGATCGCGTAACGGATGTCGCAGAACGTTTTCCAAACCGCGCCCGTACTGACGGGCGTTATTATGCCATCGACTTTACTTTACCAGAAATTAAATCTCTGAAATTCACTGAAGGTTTTGATATCAAGGATGGCAAAAAAGTACAGAGCTATCCTGGCCGTTTTCCAATGGGAAAATCGGATTTTCGTATCCACACTTTTCAGGAAGAACTGGAATTTATTCAAGGTCTGAACAAATCTACCGGAAAGGATATCGGTATTTATCCTGAGATCAAAGCTCCATGGTTCCATCGTCAGGAAGGAAAAGACATTACCACTAAAGTATTAGAAGTCTTAAAACAATATGGCTATACCAAAAAGAGCGATAAAGTCTATTTGCAATGTTTTGATGCCAATGAACTGAAACGCATCAAAAATGAGCTGGAACCAAAATTGGGAATGGATCTGAAACTTGTTCAACTTATTGCTTACACTGACTGGAATGAAACCTACGAGCAAAAAACCGATGGCACGTGGCAGAACTACAGTTATGACTGGATGTTTAAACCAGGCGCAATGAAAGAAGTGGCAAAATATGCTGACGGTATTGGCCCTGATTACCATATGCTGATCGCCAGTGATTCTACACCAAACAACATTAAGTTGACTGGCATGGTGAAAGAAGCCCACGCCAGCCATCTGGTGGTACATCCATACACTATCCGTATTGATCAACTGCCAAAATATGCCACCAGCGGAAACCAATTGTTTGATATCATTTTTGATAAAGCGAATGTTGATGGTGCATTCACAGATTTCCCTGATTTAGCCGTGAAATTCCTGGAAAAACATCACGAACATCAGTAATCAATATCACAATGAAAAAGGGGGACAACTTTAATGCCCCCTTTAATACTCAAAAAACCCAGGTTAAGAGATCCCCACTGGAAATGCGATCACCTCGCTAATCCTCTCTGCACCCAGTGCCAGCATAATCAGGCGGTCAACGCCCAATGCAACTCCGGCACATTCCGGCATACCATGAGCCAATGCTTCAAGCAGGTACTCATCAATCGGCTGTACAGGTAACCCCATTGCTTCACGTTTCCGGTTATCCTGTTCGAAACGCAAGCGCTGCTCTTTGCTGTCTGTCAATTCACGGAAACCGTTCGCTAATTCCATGCCCTTGAAATAAACTTCAAAGCGCTGGGCAACACGGTGATCTTCTTTACTGATTTCTGCCAGTGCCGCCTGGGATGCAGGGAAATGGTAGATAAATGTTGGCTTCTCAATCCCAATGTGCGTTTCAACCCCCATAGTAAAAAGCAATTGCAGCAAGATATCCCGATCTTCTTCACAATCAGCGATATTGCTGAGATCGAGCTTTGCTGCCACTTCACGCAGTTTTTCCTTGCTTGCGGTCAGAGGATCAATATCCAAATAACGAATAAATGCCTGCTGGTAAGAAAGAGATTCAGCACTTTCACAATCCAGAATTTGCTGCAATAGATCATCTACTTCATTCATCAAACGATACATATCGTAATGCGGACGATACCATTCCAGCATGGTGAATTCAGGATTATGATGACGCCCCGCTTCTTCATTACGGAAACTTTTTCCCATCTGATAAATAGAACCGCTGCCTGCTGCCAACAAACGTTTCATGTGATATTCAGGGCTGGTCATCAGGTACAGAGGTAACCCGTCCGCCGCACCAGGCCCGACAAATCGTGTCTGGAAAGGAACAAGATGGACGTCAGTGACGGTCGCTTGACTCATGGCAGGTGTTTCAACCTCCAACACCCCGCGATCTGCGAAAAAGCGCCGTATTTCTGCCAGAATCTCTGCCCTTTTCAAAAGGTTGGCGATAGGGGCAGTTGGCTGCCAATCCGCGACTTCGTTCATGTTCCAATGACTCCAAGATAAAACAAAACGCGCAGTTTACCCGCATCCTGCTTGCCAGACAAATTATTACATTGAATCCGTTACCGATGGCTTGCTATTTATCGCTTATTTCCAAGTAGGCTACAAAAATAACCCAACCAGTAATATAAAATTTAACCGAAGGTAGATTAACTCTTTTCATGGAGCCTATTATAAAAAGATTTTATATCATAAAGATAAATTTAAAAAAATTCACATTAACATTACCATAAAAAAGTGGCCTATTTTTGCGGCCACTAAATTTATAAACTTTACTTGTTCCAGTTAATAATACTAATTAATTATTCAACTAGTGTCACGACGCGAAATTTACAATACACATCTAAATTAATTTTATCAGGTTTTATATAGTCAATATTGTTCATTGTTATTCGGCTAAGATATTTACCTGTGTCAGCTTTCAACGCAATCATATTACAACCAACATCTTCTATGATAAAAGTAGAGTAAATATCCTCCGTTTGTTTAATAGATTCTATAAAATCACCATTCGCATGAGTTATCCGGCTGAGATAACGTTTGTTATCTCCATAAAGTGCTATTTTATTAGGGTCATTTGGATCAAGATGAACAACAGTAAACCGACAATATTCATCTATAGCAGTTTTTGCCGCTTCAATATATTGAATTCCACCGCGATCAATTCTACTTAAATAAAGATTGTTATCTGCTTGTAATGCGATAGTTACTCTTCTAAGTCCCATGATAGACTCCTAATTATAAAATTAGTTTATAATAAAAACACTGATCTATATTAACCCCATATTCGTAATTTAAAAACAGAAAAGAATTACAATCTCTCTACTAGTTAGCATACGCTTTTTATTAAAATATCAAATAACAAAATATATAAACTTCATATTAATAACATAAAAAATAATTACTCATAAGTTAATAATAATTATGAGCATTTCATATTTATTACTTTTATATAAATGCTTCTCCATCAGCAAAAAATGTGGTCGATGGTCCTTCATTGAGCAAAAATCGTGAATCGTGTGACAGTTCACACTTTATCAGCAAAATCCTGCAAACTCCCCCATTCATATCAAATTTACATCCCGGATAATTCGTTATAATTAAACCTTACAAAAATTAATAGATATCGTACCTAAATCGTTAAGGCATAGAAAATTACCTTCGATACTTAGTTAAAAAAGAGAAACTGTTTCACTTGAACTTAAACAATGGAGAAGTCCAGTGCAAACCTTCAATACTGATCTAGCAATTATCGGAGCCGGTGGCGCAGGTCTACGGGCAGCTATCGCTGCGGCTGAAACTAATCCCCAACTTAAAATTGCCCTGATTTCCAAAGTGTATCCTATGCGCAGCCACACCGTCGCCGCGGAAGGGGGATCAGCCGCAGTCACTCAAGCCCATGACTCCTATGATTTTCATTTCAATGACACGGTGTCTGGTGGCGATTGGCTATGTGAACAGGATGTGGTTGAGTATTTTGTCAAACATTGTCCAACGGAAATGATTCAGTTGGAGCAATGGGGCTGCCCATGGAGCCGTAAGGAAGATGGTTCTATCAATGTTCGTCGTTTTGGCGGCATGAAAATTGAACGCACATGGTTTGCTGCTGATAAAACCGGCTTTCACATGCTACATACACTCTTTCAAACCTCGCTCAAATATCCTCAAATACAGCGTCTTGATGAGCATTTTGTCCTCGATATTTTGGTAGATGAAGGTCAAGCGCGTGGTTTAGTCGCCTTGAATATGATGGAAGGAAGCAAAGTTCAAATTCGCGCAAATGCGGTCATTATGGCTACTGGCGGTGCCGGACGTGTATATCGCTATAACACCAATGGTGGCATTGTGACAGGCGATGGTATGGGTATGGCTTTCCGCCACGGTATTCCATTGCGCGATATGGAATTTGTACAGTATCACCCAACCGGTTTACCAGGATCAGGGATCCTAATGACCGAAGGCTGCCGGGGTGAGGGTGGGATCCTGGTTAACAAAGATGGCTATCGTTATCTACAGGATTACGGTTTGGGTCCAGAAACTCCACTCGGCTATCCCGAAAATAAATATATGGAATTGGGGCCACGCGACAAAGTTTCGCAGGCATTCTGGCATGAATGGCGAGCAGGCCGAACCATTGCAACACCACGTGGTGATGTTGTATATCTGGATCTGCGTCATCTGGGCGAGAAAAAATTACTCGAACGTTTGCCATTTATCTGTGAATTAGCCAAAGCCTATGTTGGTGTAGATCCCGTCAAAGAACCTATCCCGGTAAGACCGACGGCGCACTACACAATGGGCGGAATCGAAACCAATCAACAATGTGAAACCCGTATCAAAGGTCTGTTTGCCATTGGGGAGTGCTCTTCTGTCGGGTTGCATGGTGCAAACCGTCTCGGCTCTAACTCACTGGCAGAACTGGTGGTCTTTGGCCGTCTGGCGGGTGAAGAGGCTGTCAAACGTGCTCAGGAAACCACATCAGCTAATGAAAAAGCACTGGATGCGCAAGCTCACGATATTGAAGCTAAACTCAATACACTGCTGAATCAGAAAGGGAACGAAAGTTGGGCGAAAATTCGCGATGAACTGGGGACTTCAATGGAAGAAGGGTGCGGTATCTATCGTACTCCTGAATTAATGCAGAAGACGATTGATAAGATCGCTGAACTGAAAGAGCGTTTTAAACACATCCAAATCAGTGACCACTCCAGTGTATTCAATACTGATCTGCTCTATGCCATTGAACTGGGATTTGGTCTGGATGTCGCTGAATGTATGGCTCACTCGGCCATGAACCGTAAAGAGTCCCGCGGTGCTCACCAGCGCCTTGATACAGGCTGCACAGAACGTGATGATGAGAACTTCCTGAAACATACACTGGCTTTCTATAACCCGGAAGGTGCCCCACATTTGGAATACAGTGATGTGAAGATCACTAAATCCCAACCAGCAAAACGGGTCTATGGCGGTGAAGCAGCAGCACAAGAGAAAAAACAGAAGGAGCAAGCGAATGACTGAGATGAAAAAACTGAAAATGGAAGTCATGCGCTATAACCCGGAAATCGATAATGAGCCATATTTTGACACTTACGAAGTGCCCTACGATGAGCAGACTTCTCTGTTGGATGCCTTAGGTTATATTAAGGATAATCTGGCTCCTGACCTGTCTTACCGTTGGTCTTGCCGTATGGCAATCTGTGGTTCCTGCGGCATGATGGTGAACCGCGTACCAAAACTGGCCTGTAAGACTTTCCTGCGTGATTATCCGCAAAGTCTGAAAGTTGAAGCATTAGGGAATTTCCCGATTGAACGGGATTTAGTTGTGGATATGACGTACTTTATTGAGAGTCTGGAAGCGATCAAACCTTATATCATCGGCAATGAGCGCAAACCCTCTGATGGCCCGAATGTACAAACTCCGGCACAGATGGCAAAGTATCATCAATTCTCCGGTTGTATCAACTGTGGCCTGTGCTACGCAGCTTGCCCGCAGTTTGGCCTAAATCCTGAGTTTATCGGCCCTGCCGCAGTCACACTGGCGCACCGCTATAATCTTGATAATCGAGATCACGGCCAAAAAGAGCGTATGCCACAGATCAACAGTGATAATGGCGTCTGGTCTTGTACGTTCGTTGGTTATTGTTCTAAGGTTTGTCCAAAGCATGTTGATCCAGCGGGAGCAATTCAACAAAGCAAAGCAGAAAGTGCCAAAGATTTCATTATCTCTATGCTGAAACCATAATAAGGGAGAAAAGAGTAATGGCAACAAAACGTAAACCTTATGTACGTGGCATGGAGCCTAATTGGTGGCATAAACTGGGATTCTATCGATTCTATATGCTGCGTGAAGGGACAGCTATTCCTACTGTTTGGTTCAGTCTCTTAGTGCTTTATGGCCTGTTTGCTTTAAAAGGCGGCCCCGAAAATTGGGCGGGGTTTGTCTCTTTTTTGCAAAATCCGCTGATACTATTGATTAATGTTATCACCCTGCTGGCTTCATTATTGCACACCAAAACGTGGTTTGAGCTGGCTCCTAAAGCTCTCAATATTATTGTCAAAAGTGAAAAAATGCCGCCGGGGCCGATTATCAAACTACTGTGGGCAACCACTATCATTGCTAGTGCCGTGATTCTCGGTGTCACACTGCTCTAACCCCAAGGAGGATCTGATGAACCAAGAACCAAAACGTTCCAATGAACCGATTTTCTGGGGCCTGTTTGGGGCAGGTGGTATGTGGAGTGCCATTGTTGGGCCTGCAATTATCCTGCTACTGGGTATTTTGCTGCCACTGGGACTGGCACCGGAAGCGCTTTCTTATGAACGCATTCTGATGTTTTGCCAGAGTTTTATTGGCCGTATTTTTTTGCTGCTGATGATCAGCCTGCCACTATGGTGTGGTTTGCACCGTATTCATCACAGTATGCACGATCTGAAAATTCATATTCCCGCCAGTCAATGGGTGTTTTATGGTGCAGCCGCGATTCTCACTGTGGTTGCCTTAATTGGGATTTTTACACTGTAATAGCGCTAGTTTTAGCAAGCTATCCTGGAAAAAGTCTGCGGGTAAGCCGCAGACTTTTTTACGAAAAATTAAGGTATTTTCTTTAGAACTTATAAGAAATGGTAGCTTTATAAGCGCGACCTTTCTCTTCTTGCCCTTTATAAGTATTCAGATAGTAAGACTGTTCGTTGTAACGTTTATCGAAGATATTATCGATACCAAGCTGAATTTCTGTGTTTTTAAATGAGCCAGTTTTCGGAGCCCAGGAAATATACACATCACTGACGCCATAGCCTGATTTATGTACATTTACAACCCGACCACTATCTGTCCCTTTCGCGTCTGCTGACCGGACAAATCGGGAATTCCAACCGAGTTCAATGTCAGTTTTATCAAACAAGTAACTTCCACCAATGGTGAAAGAATCACCAATAGTTGGTGTGAACTCTAATCTTCTGTCAAACAACTCATTACCTTGCATAATTTTATTATTCGCTTTGGCGTAAGTCGCTCTCAAGGACAAGTTATCCAGTTTATATTTGGTCGCTAATTCAAACCCTTCTAATCTGGATTTTGGGATGTTTTGTAGCTCTCTTTTAGCTAAAGTCGTAGACAGGTTTTTGAAATTGGTCTGGAATACTTTACCAATTACAGTAAATGAGTCGTTTTCAGCAAAAACACTAGGATATGTTCCCGCTACGCCAGTTTCTAAATTGTACCCTGTTGTAGTTTTCAAGTTAGCATTGTGATTGCTTGGCCCAAGACCAATCTCTTTGCCTAATGGCCCTCTGAAAAGTTCGGTATAATTGGCAAATAATGTGGTTGATGCTCCAAGTTCGTATTTCAAACCAAGTGCTTTTGAGAAATGAGCATAAGTTCTCTCAAAAGGTTCATGGTTCTTATTAATAGTGTTGTATTTGTAATGATCCCATCTGACACCTGGAATGATATGGAAATCAGCAAATTGAATATCATCTTCCAAATAAACAGATGATGACTTTCCTGTTTCTACTGCTTTGTTGTGTATATTTTCTGATACATCAGTGTATGCCATTCTGGTATCAAAATATTCATACCCATAAGTTAAAACATGGGATAATTTCTGGGTATCAAAATTAGAGACATTACGCGCCCTAATGCCTTGGGTTTCAACAATACTGTCAAATCCCTTTCCTGGCCCACCGACTTCCCTCATATGATTGAAGTTTTGTTCTGTGTGATAGGCAGAAATTTTTAAATCAATGAAGTCATTATCGACTGGTACATATCTGTAAGTAAGATTATAAGCATCACGCTCTAAAGCGTACGCTCCTTTTTTCCCTTTATTGATGTCCGAGCCAAAATTCAATCTGAAATTAGTATCCGCATCATTCTGATAATGTTCTTTTGATACACTGATGTACTGATCATCAGTCAGATTAAATTTCGCTTTTAACAAGTAATTGACCAGTTTCCCATCGGTAGGAATTGAATCTCTTCCGCGGCTATCTCGGCCCGATTCAGCATCATTTATGTTACGATGGTTAAAGTAGCCTAATAAATCAACGGCTCCCACTCTGCCATAAGTTGCTAAAGATTGCTGGAACTCAGAACCATTACTGACATAACTTAATTTACCTTTTGTACCAAATAATTGGCCCGGCTCTAATAAATCACCCGCATCAACGGTTTCAAATTTTAATGCACCGCCAAGGGCTCCGGTATCATAGGTGATACTATTCGTACCAACACTGATATCAATTTGCTTCAGCATTTCAGGGTCTATACCGTAGTTCCCCGCATGATGGAAGTGATATCCCTCTTGCCGTGCACCATCAACCGTTACGTTGATAAACTGATCATCCATGCCACGGATTTTAAAGCGCTGCCCTAAAGCGCTGGGGTGACCCGCTTGAACGCCGGGTACATTCTTTAAAATCTCACCGACACTTTGTGCCTGTCTGACTTTAATTTCGTTACGGTTGACTTTTCCACTCTCTTGTTCTGCATTATTACCTGCAATAACAACGAGTGTATCGCCAGTTGCCGTTGATTTTTTGATTGACCCTTCGGTGTTTGCAAATGCGTTAGTAGAAACAGCGACTGTCAACATTGATGCTGACATCAGAGGAACACACAGGCCACTTTTAGCCAGGCTTGCGTAAATTTTGGTAATTTTAGACATACATTCTTCAGTTAAAACATGATTGATAATTATTATTATTTATATTTCTATAGGAAATGTAAATAACCTTAAGTGACTATCGTTTATTTTAACTATTTGAATTCGGAATCAGGTCCCAATAAATCCCACTATTTGACGATAAAGAGCCTGAGTGAGATCTTCACCTCAAAGCTCAAACGGGTATAAACTTATACCCGTTGGTTTTTTAGATAAGATATTAATACTCTATCCTGGCTAAAACTTTGTCTGCATCCTGATAATTCCCTGCCTGAGTGCAGAATGTGATTCTCCCTGAACAATGTGCACGGATCTGTACCTCCATTTTCATGGCTTCCATCATGGCAATCACATCACCTTCATTAACTTTCTCCCCTTCCTGCACCAACCAAGAATGCAGAATGCCGGAAATAGGTGCCTTTACCTGGTGGGGATCTTGCGGCGTTTTTTGCTTTGTTGTTATTGACTGAGAAGATTGCTTCTCACTGACAGACGCTAACCTTGCTAAACCTGCCAATAGATCTGATGACAAGCCCAATTCATGCCTGCGACCATCAATTTCAATATAGGTGCGGGTGATATGCTTATCCTCAGCAGGGATCTGACGTAGCGAAGTTTCCAGTTCATCGGCAAAATCTGTTTCAATCCAACGGGTATGAACGTTGAAATTATCTCCTGAGACAAAATCAGGATGTCCGATTACAGCTCGGTGGAAAGGTAAAACAGAGGCTACTCCACTGATTTTAAATTCTTGTAATGCCCGACGTGCACGGGCAAGAGCTTGTTCACGCGTTGTTCCTGTGACAATCAGTTTTGCCATCAATGAATCAAAAGCAGCGGGAATTGTAGAACCACTCATTACACCGGAGTCCAGACGAATACCAGGACCAGAAGGCGGGAGAAACGTTGTAATAGTGCCGGAAGTGGGTAAAAAACCTTTTCCTGCATCTTCCGCATTGATGCGAAATTCAAACGAATGCCCTCTTGGTGCGGGTGTTTTTTGGATGCTTAACGGATAACCTTCTGCAATCCTCAACTGTTCAATAACTAAATCAATCCCAGTTGTTTCTTCCGTAACAGGGTGCTCAACTTGTAAGCGAGTATTCACTTCTAAGAAAGAGAGTGTACCATCAGTACTGAGCAAAAATTCGACCGTTCCCGCTCCGATATAATTGGCTGCCGCACAAATCGCTTTTGCCGCTTCATGAATACGTTCTCGTTGCTGCTGAGTTAAAAAGGGAGCCGGAGCTTCTTCTACCAGTTTCTGATTCCGACGCTGCAAGGAGCAATCACGGGTGCCAAGTACAACGATATTACCGTATTTATCTGCAATCACTTGCGCTTCAATATGACGCGGTTTATTCAGGAACTGTTCAATAAAACATTCCCCTCGCCCAAAAGCGGTTGTTGCCTCACGTACTGCGGAATAGTAAAGTTCTTCAACTTCATCTCGTCGCCAGGCCACTTTCAAACCACGACCTCCACCACCAAATGCGGCTTTAATGGCAATTGGTAAACCATGTTCCTCCGCAAAAGCAATAACCTCCTGCACATCTTTGACAGGCTCTGTAGTTCCTATCACCAAAGGAGCACCAACTTGCTGGGCAATTTTACGCGCCTTAACTTTATTTCCTAATTCGCCAATTGTGTCAGGATTAGGGCCAATCCAAATCAATCCCGCATCGATCACAGCACGGGCAAATTCAGCCCGCTCAGACAAAAAACCGTATCCGGGATGGATCATCGTTGCCTGCGCTTGTTTTGCAATTTCCAGTAAGCGTGGAATATTAAGATAGGTTTCTGTAGGTCTGTTTCCTGCTAAAGCGTACGCTTCATCTGCTAATTGTACGTGTTGTGCATCGATATCAGAATCTGCATAAACAGCTATCGTCTGTATGCCATAGTCACGACAAGCACGAATAATGCGAACAGCAATTTCACCACGATTGGCAATCAATACCTTATTTGTAGTCTTTTTTACATTGTTAACAGTAGGGTCCATTGCTGCTATTTACTCCCCTGGATTTCGTGAAATTGATTGATGGGATTAAATTGAATTTTGCCATTAATCGGAATCTGGCCAGCAAGATCAAGGTGGTAATGTGCCACAGAAGCAATAACAGGATATCCACCCGTCACAGGATGATCTGCCAGAAATAATACTGGCTGCCCATTGGCCGGAATTTGTATCGCACCACTGCAAGTTCCTTCACTTGGTAACTCTTCGTGCTTAATACGTGATAGTGCGTACTCACCATTTAGCCTCAATCCAATCCTGTTGGATTGTGGAGTTATCTGCCAGATTTGGTTTCGCAATAAATCAATTGATGTCTGCTCAAACCAATCAGTGCGAGGGCCGAAGAATATATCTAATACTACAACATCATCTTTATTTGGCATTACGAATGCCGGTGTTTCAGAAACAGATACCGCTACACAATGAGATGTTTCCCCTATGATAAGTCTATCGTCAGGTTTTAGTGGTACAGGGCCAATATTAGATAGTGTGTCAAATGAACGACTGGCCAGCACTTCAGGAACAATAAAACCACCTCTGACAGCCAGATAAGAACGCATTCCCGCATTGGGTATTCCCAATATGATTTCATCGTCATCATTTAAATCAATAGGTTTGTAAGTATTCACATGAAAAATTTCCCCTGACGGGGTTTTGATCTGAATTGGACATAAAGCTCCGGTAACCCCAATAATTATTTTCCCTTTGGCGACAGCTCTAAATCCCCCTTGTACTATTTCTAAGCACGCTTGATCAGAAGAGTTACCAACGATACGGTTTGCACTACGTAAGGCACTTTTATCCATGGCACCAGATGCCGATATCCCCAAACTTGATTTTCCCAAACGCCCTAAATCCTGGAACAACGTTTGTAGTCCGACAGATCCTATTTCCAAAGAACAAAAAACTCCCTCCGAAGACATTTCAGCAAAAGTTTCATCAGGAATAGACGATTTTTCAGGTAAACTTACCGTTACAATACCTCGTTCAACATTTCGGAAACTGACACGATCACCCGGTTGTAATAAAGCAGGTTCAGGGCGCGAAAGATCCCACATGCGTTTATTCGTAATACCAATCAGTTGCCAACCACCAGGACTTGCCTGAGGATAAATGCCACTGAACTCCCCCGCCAAGGCAACTGTGCCTGCGGGAATACGTGTTCTTGGTGTTTTGCGACGTGGAATATTCCATTGTGCAATATCCGAAACCAAGTAAGCAAAACCAGGCGCAAATCCAGTAAAAGCCACCCTATATTCATTTTCGGCGTGTTGGCGTATAACGTCCTGTACTGAAGTTCCCAATATTTCAGCAACAGCGGCTAAATCTTCACCGTTATAACACACAGGGATCTCAATCTGTTTTCCACTCACATAACGGCATGTTTGCAGACTTCGGTTCTGAATCTCATCTACCAATTGATAAACTGAGATTATCATCGGGTGAAAACGGATCATTAAAGTTCTTGCCGCCGGAATCATCTCCTCAATCCCAGAAAGCGGTGTCATATTCAGCGAATCAAACAACATCAGTGTTTCTGTCAATCCACTGAGTTCAACCATAATGGAATTAAAATTAACAGGTAAAAAACGCAAGGCTATCTCCTGAAATCATTAATCTATGTGGTTATGAATGGATAAATGATCGAATAGTGATCCCTGCCTGTTGCAGGACAATTTTTATTTGTCTGGCCATATCCAGCGCCCCTAAGCTATCACCATGAACACAAATAGAATCTGCTTCAATAGGAGTGAATTTTCCATCAATAGATTCTACTCCTCCCTCTGTCACTAACTGCAACATACGCTGTGCAACATAGCTAGCATCATGCAATACAGCACCTTCTTCACGACGGGAAACCAATTCCCCTTTCGATGTATAGGCACGATCTGCAAAGGCCTCAGAGATAGTTTTCAGCCCTTTTTCTTGCGCCAGCCGGAGGATATTTGAGCCAGCTAATCCCATCAATGCAAGGTTTGGGTTAATTGCCAATATGCCTTCAATAACTGCCAGACCTTGCTTTTTATCATTAGCTATCGTGTTATAAAGCGCACCGTGTGGTTTTACATAACTGATTGTTGTTCCTATTGATGTAGCCAATCCTTGCAAAGCACCAATCTGATAAATCACATCGGCGGTAAGTTCATTGCTGGCCAGATCCATATTACGACGACCAAAACCAACTAAATCAGGATAAGAAACATGAGCCCCAATAACGATCTGATTTTTCTTCGCTAATTTCAGAGTCTGCAAAATTCCTGCTGGATCACCTGCGTGAAAACCACAGGCAACATTTGCACTGCTGACAATCTCCAACATTTCCTCATCATTTCCCATTCTCCACTGTCCAAAACTTTCACCGAGATCGCTGTTTAAATCGATTACATTCATCATATTGTTAAATCATCATTGTAGTATTGTTGAACAATAGATAATTTCTGACGAGAGAATAATCAAACAAAATTGGCATATATAGTGTAAAAATCCAACAGAGATCACTTTATTCATATTTCCGACCGAATTCTCAAGCACGTAATATTGAGGTAAACAATATTGAAATACACAATTTTAGGATTAGGATAAAAAGAATAATGTGATGTTATTTTATGTTAGGCAAATAATCGTAACTTGCTGGTTATTCAAGAATATGTGAAGATTAACTTTTGAACACCAAAGGTACTTTTCTCAGCTACACCCAATGGATAACTATGAAAAGAGAGAGTTCTCCTCAAATTTTGAGTAAGAAAATTGCAGAAATCATAAGAAATAAACTGGTTGTCGGGGAATTATTACCCGGACAACGTTTATCAGAAGCAATCCTAAGTGAACAACTTGGAATTTCCCGCAATACTTTACGAGAAGTATTCCGCACTCTTACTCAAGAGGGGTTATTAAAACATCGACCCAATAGTGGTGTGTTTGTAGCAATACCTGATATTGCGTCAATTATTGATATCTATCGGGTCAGAAAACTGATTGAATGCCAAGCACTTGCACAAGCATACCCTATGCATCCTGCTGTTACCAAAATGCGGGAAGCAGTAGCAAATGCCCAACAATGTCAAAATCAGCAAGATTGGGTCGGAGTTGGTACAGCCAATATGCGTTTCCATGCCGCTATCGTAGAACTAACCGACAGTGAAAGATTAATAACATTCTACCGCAATATTTCGGCAGAACTTCGTTTAGCTTTTGGCCTTTTGAATGAACCAGAACTGTTATATGCTCCTTATGTCGATAAGAATGCATATATTCTAGAGCTTCTGGATTCAGGTCAGACAGAATTAGCGACGCAGAAAATGGAAGATTATCTGGATTTATCAGAAAGAACTGTACTGGCTGCTTATTCTCGCAAAAATAACGGATAAGAACTGAAAAAATAAACTATTATCCTAAATGCAAAAAAGCCATCCGGTAAAGGATGGCTTCTCTGTCAAATAACTGTCTGGCAGTGCCCTACTCTCGCATGGGGAGCCCCCACACTACCATCGGCGCA